>DAOVQA010000038.1:0-8438 GCA_030628925.1 Candidatus Bathyarchaeota archaeon
AAATAGCCCAAAAAATAAACAAATTATCCATAGAAAAAATAGGCAAAACGGAAATGGAAGGCTTCCCAAAAACTATTATGCAAACAGCCTTCCCACCCTGCATAGAAGCCCTCTACCAGTCAATCTCAAATGGACGCCACCTCTCACACATAGGCAGATTCACACTAACCTCCTTCCTCACGAACATAGGAATGCCACCGGAAAACGTCGTTGACTTGTTCAAAAACTTTTCCGATTTCAACGAAAGAATGACACGCTACCAAGTTGAACATATCGCAGGAGAAAGAGGGTCAAGAACACGATACATCCCGCCAACATGCGGCACATTAAAAACCCACAGTGTCTGCACAAATCCAGACGAACTGTGCAAAACGGTACATCATCCATTAGCTTACTATCGAATAAAATCAAAACAAAATGAAGCGAAACTTGTGAATCAAAGGGATAATGCAGTAGAATTTAAATAGTGAATTATAGTACTGAAAGCCATTCATAGAAGGGTGCATCACTTAAAGATGAGCAAATTTCCCTCGAGTGCAAGTTCACTGGATGAAGGATTGATAGGGAACATGAGTTTTGATGTAAACTTATCTAAACATATCGAGGGTAATCTAACTATAAATTCTGAGGTCGGTGTGATCCTTCCTACATATTGTGAAGCACAAAACATTGAGAAACTAACTGATGAAATTGAAAACCTAAACTTGAGTGCTTCCATTTTGATCATAGATGATTCCAGTCCTGATGGAACATCAGACATCGTAAGAAAATGTCAAAAGAAATATGATAACATTTTACTCTTTAATAGGCCGAATAAATCTGGATTGGGAACGGCAATAACAGATGGTTTCAGGATATTCTTGTCAATGGAAAACCCTCCGAAATACATGGTTACGATGGATGCTGATTATTCGCACAACCCAAAAGAAATTCCCAAGTTGATAGCTTCAGTGCAAAAGGGGTTTGACCTAGTTGTTGGAAGTAGATATTGTCCAAACGGTAGTACGAGAGAGTGGAGTATAATGCGTTTGGTAGTAAGCAAAGTCGCAAATCTACTGACAAAACTAAGGATTAATGCGGGAATATCCGACTATACAAGTGGAATGCGGTGTTACTCCACGGAACTTGTCAGAGGCATAATAAACCATTTGCATAGTCGCACCTACGAAATACAGATAGAAACAATCAGACAAGCAAACCTGCGAAAGTTCAGAATAAGAGAGGTTCCAATAACGTTTGTGAATCGGAAAGAGGGTAAGTCAAAGTTAAGTATGAACGAAATAAAAGATTTTCTTTCTTACATTCTTTCTCTCAATTGAAAACGATTAGATTATGCGTGTGCTTATCCAAGTAGATTCTAATTAAGAGAGGTTCCAATAACGTTTGTGAATCGGAAAGAGGGTAAGTCAAAGCTAACTATGAACGAAATAAAAGATTTTCTTTCGTGTATCTTATTACTAGGAATCTTGGAATATCAATAATGCCTTAAGGGGATACATAGTTAATCGATGAGTTGAAAGCATTGATAACGTCAACCAGTGTCTTGTTTTTCTTTTATGATGGTGTAGTTCGACGTGTCTGTCAGCTATATTTGAGCTGTGTTACTTTTTGGTTTCCTCCAAGAGTTGATGGGTAGATGCTCAATCTTCCTGTCTCTGTATAAACACTGTTTAGTAAGCGTGTCCAATGCCACATAATTTTGTCGATATCAAATTTCAGAGCTTCTTGCCTGCAGTCTCTCCTGAAGTTTTTTGGGTAACCTGTTCTCCAGATTCGAAATGCAAGTTTTGCGAGCGCTGAGTTATCATTTGCGAGCCAGCCTGTTTTGTCATTAGTTATTGTTTCTTTTGGACCTTGTTTGTTATAAGTCAGTACAGGTGTTCCGCAAGCCATACTCTCGATAGGGATATATCCAAATGGTTCATCTGTAAATGGGTAGAATGTGAGAAAGGCGTTAGAATATAGATCTATTAGTTTTTCATCTTCTATTTTTCCAAGAAAGTCAAGGTTGGGATATTTAAGTATCTTTTTGGGAATCATTGAAAGTTTACCACCGAAAGCCTTGACTTCTATTCCAACATCCAAAATCTGTTTTATGGGATCAAAAATAGTTTCTTTGCCAAAATATGTTAGTATAAAGTCTTCAGAGGGCTTAGCTGTTGTTGGCTTGAATTGCTCACAGTCAAGAGGTGGGTAGATGACACTATTTATTGGCACGCCGAACTCGTTGTAAATTGAAGCCAGGTATTTGGAATTAGACACAACTCTCGTAGAGCAGTTTGCGGTTTTTCGGTTCATGGCTTTATCGCATATTTTGAAGATTGGTGCAAGAGAAACGTAAATCAGCTTATAAAGCATTGGAAGATACTTTCTCATGTTGTCCAAGGTAATGGTTGGCGGACCTTGTGCATACCAAACATGCGATGGTAAACATATAGTGTTGGAGAAATTCAATATTGTTCCGTTGAATTTGCCTACGCCTCTCGAGTTCATGGAAAAGGCAGCTTCTCTAATCCACTCTTCTAACCATGCTATGGATTCATTCTTCTTGAAAAATGGTTCTTTCCTTAAATTTACCGTTTGAATTTCAATAGAGTTTAATTTTTCTTGCATCTTTGCTGAAATAGTAGTGGAAACCATTGTTATACGTTTACCTTTTTTCTGGAGTTTTCTTGCAATTAGCATTGCAGGTCTGATCGGGCCGTGTTCACTTAACAGTGGATCACAGATAAACGTAACATTCTCATCATCTGACATTTCACTTCCCCCTTCTCGGTTCTTTCTGAACAAACTTTTATTTCTTTCTGATACTAGTAGTCTCTAGGTGTACAATTAGAATGCGTTTAGATACATTAGCCTTTTTGAAGCGAAATCCAGCTGTTGTTCTGTGCATCTTCATTCTGTTGTATACAATAGTCCTATCATATTTTGCCATACTAAGGCATCATGCTTTTATGTCTACTGCTTGGGATCTGGGCATCTATGAGCAAGTTCTATGGTCGACTGTCAACACGGGTCGGCTTTTCTGGTACACTCCTGAAATTGTGATAAATCCCTCTTGCTGCTTTTTCGGCATACATTTTTCGCCAATTCTTTTTTTGGTTTTGCCTGTTTACGCACTTTTCCAAACAACTGAGAGCCTGCTGGTCTTGCAAGTTTTTTTTCTAGCGGTAGGAGCCGTTCCTCTTTACAAACTCGCTATTTATGAAACCTATAGTCCTAAGCAAGCATTAGTTTTTGCTTCATTATATTTAGTTTATCCCCCGATACATGGAGTGGCCTTCTTTGATTTTCATGTCCAGGCGTTTCTTCCATTCCTTTTTTTCTCCGCTTTCTACTACTTTAAAAAGGAGGAATGGGAGAAGTATTTCCTTTTTATTGTTTTATCGTTGATGGTAATAGAATTCGTTTCTTTAATAGTAGTTTTTTTTGGTCTTTATGGCCTTTGGACGAAAAAGAAGAAAATCTTCGATTTGGTTAGAACCTCAGACTTCAAAGAGCTGTTATCTAACAAAGGTGTGTTTTTTTGCAGCTTTACAATACTTCTTGGACTTATTTGGTTCATAGTCGCTAGAAACGTAATTTCAGGTATAAATCCATCAGCCCCTCCTCATCCAAATTGGGAGACTTTTGGAGATCCTATTCATAATCTTCCAGAGTTTGTCTTTAACGTGCTAGCTAATCCGATAAAAACTCTGGAAGTTGTTTTCACACCGTTTGGTCAAAAAGCGGTTTATATATTTGGTTTGTTTGCGCCATTGGCCTTTTTATCTTTTCTGGATTTACCGTCGCTTATGATCGGTGCGCCATGGTTCTTAGTTGCCTTTTTATCTAACTATGCATCCTATTATGCTCCAATTGGTTATCAGTATGTCGCTTTTGTTGTTCCGTTCGTATTTATATCTGCAGTTTATGGTGTCAAGCGTTTGTTTTCTGTTGTCCATCGTTTTGGTTTTTGCAAGAAACTTGGCGTAGTTTTTGCAAAATTTGCTGTAAGTCAGCCTTGGAGAACCTTATCCATCTTATTTCTCATTTTCATTGTGGCAATAGCTTACGTCAAAGTTCTAGATATCTTTGTTACTGTTCCTTTAGTTACAGAGCACAACCGTGTCGCAGAGTATTTCACGAAGCTTATTCCTTCAAATGCTTCAGTTTTGACTCAGAATGATCTATTTCCTCACCTAAGCAGAAGACTATATGCGTATGTTGAAGCTTTTAATCAGTCCTTTCCTTCAAATCTCGCATTTGATTACGTCCTTATAGATACTAATACACCTTGGTACACAGCTTCCTTTGAAAAACTCGTTTGCAATTTGACTAGGAACGGAATTTTCGGTCTTCAGTACGCTGCAGATGGTATGTGGCTCCTTAAAAAGAATTATACAGGGGAAATATTCTATCCAATTCAGAATGGGGTTTTAGTGAATTTCCACAATCAAGGTCTTCTAATGAAACTTTTCGACGATGTTTCAATGATTGATGAACCCATCTACGAAAACGTTACATCGTCCACCTGTTGTAGTTCAGGATTTAATCTTTCCCATAAGTGTGGTGTAACCGGTTTTTTTGCTTTGGTATTTGAAGGATGGTTATATTCCCCTATTTCTGGAAATTACTCATTTCAGATGGAGAGTATAGCGGGATCTTCTCAATTCTTTCTGGATAATGGAGAGGTTTTGCTCAGCATAAACACAACTAGCTATGAAACTGATTGTGTAACCGTGCGATTAGAAAAAGGTTTTCATTCAATCAAAATTAAATATATACGAGAAAGTTATTCCTTTCCATTTGTGTGCTTGCTATGGAAACCTCCATGGGAGATCAATATGATGGAAATCCAATCCTCATTTCTTTATCCAAAAATCTTACCTGACACTTCTTCACCTTTTTTGAACATGAATTGGGATTCCGGTTTCAAATGTCCGTTTGCTCTGATTGATCAAAAACATCTGAGCGTCCTTATTAATGGTGGGATTTATGCTTTCTCGTCTGGAGTGTATAGATTTAGAGTATTAACTGGTGGTTATACATCCTTATTCATTGATGCGACGCTTGTTTATAGTTCTTTCAGAAATTCAAACCAGACCGAATTTGAGGTTTTCTTAAGTCGAGGTACTCATACGATTCAAGTTGATCATATGAGTATTCAAGGCAATTCTCGTTTGAGTCTTATGTGGCAACCTCCTGGAAGTGAAAGGCTTGATGAAATACCTTCCAGTAATTTGTCTTGGAAAGAAGGTTAAGGTGAGCAAGGTTTGAATATCAAGGTTTCAGTGGTCATTGCGACTTACAACCGTCATGACGATTTGAAAGAATGCTTACAATCAATTTTCAGTTTGGAAGTTAAGCCTTATGAAGTAATAGTTGTGGATAGTAATTCAGCTGATGACACTAAAAAGCTAAGAGAAAGTTTTCCCATAAAATTCAGTTCCATTAGTGAAAGAAATAGACAGCGTGCCAGAAATCTTGGCATTTCAATGGCGAGCGGCGAAATCTTGGCCTTTCTTGACGATGATGTCCTTGTTAGCAAAGGATGGTTGAATCAAATTGTCAAACCATATGTCACTAAAAGTGTCGGTGGAGTTGGAGGAAGAGTAATTCCATGTGGAGCGTCCGACAAGTTCTACGTCAAAACAAGCAAAGGTGATACAGGTAAGGTTTTCAGTAGTGGGCTTGTGCTAGGGAACTTTGACCTTCCCTTAAGATCTTCGATTGAGGTTGACTCGCTGATTGGATGTAACATGTCGTTCAGGCAAGACGCACTGCTGAAAGTGGGAGGATTTGATGAGAACTACACAGGAACTGGTTACCGAGACGACACCGACCTTTGCATTCAAATTCGAAGATGCGGGTACAAGTTGATTTATAACCCCGACGCGTTAGTGTGGCATAAGTTCAAAGGCAAGCTTGCCTGTGGCGATTGGTCATACTGGTACGTCCGTAACCACGTTTATTTCTATTTCAAGAATTTGTTTGCTCGATCTAGACTGGAATTTCCTAAATTTCTGTATTACATGTTCATGCCGCCGAGGGACTATGTCTTGAAATCCGGAGTTAAAATAAAGGTGGAGGCTAAGTTGGTTTTGAATGCGCTTAAAGGCTTGTTCGATGGCTATCATGCATGGCAAGAATCTGTGAAAGCTGAATGATAGATTGATACTGAGTGTTGTTGATATTTAAATGCTGCTTTGGAACGGGTAAGCATGTCGTTCTGACAGGCGAGAGAGAGACAATTCCTATGGGCAATCTACGATTTTAAGAAGTATTCCATTACTTCGATAAAGAAGCCCTATCGGCAAGCACTGAAAGTGTCTCATTGGAAGTATCATATAGTAGGTGCTTTCATTTTTTCCCTTCAAGCTCCCCAAAAAAAAATCAAGCGAGATATGGTTTTGCTGAAAAAATTGAAACCAATTAGATATTGGAAAAGATGGTATTCAGAGATTCCAGTTGCACGTTAAGGAAATTAGTGTGCCGTCTCGAATGATTTGACATTGCTTGTTGTATCATCTTTTTGGGTATTGATTCTTCTCCATAATGCTTGGATTGCGATTATTATTAACGGATATAATACTATCCATGTTATGGAGTATAGCTGACCATAATAGTCATGAAATCTTCTAGTTTGGAGTGAATGCATGCCGGTATCTATTGCTATAATAAAAATCGTGGCTATTCTCATTACGTTAATGAAAAAGGTGACTATGGCGCCAACCGAAAAATAGACTGCTCTTTGCTTCCAAGAAATATCTGTGTTCTTTAAAAATAATAGTATTGTGAGCGTGTAGATAAGAAGACTTTCTATTCCTGAACAAGGCCAAGCTATACCGAAGCTAGCTGAACCTTGAGTGTTCCAAGCTGACAAGACTGGTGTACCACAATATTGACCCAGCCACTGAGTTTGGTAGCCCATCAGATTTAGGACATATGCCGCAAGGTTCGCCGTGGCAGGAACAAGAATTTGGAATGGAGTGAAACTTCCATACTGATAAATATTGTCTATTGTGTATATTATTCCAATGGTTGCCAGAAAAACTGGGGAAAGTGAAATGTTTTTCAAGCCATTGACTCCATATTGCAAAAAGATTAATACGGTATAAAGTGCTGCAAAGACCAGATACTCTATTGAAAGAGGCATCCAGTCACACTGAACGAATTCATTCTGCCAAGCCCAATCTACGAGTGCAACGTTTAATCCGCAATAATTGAAAAGAACTACGTATATAGTGGGAAGTAGGAGTGCTAGAATGAAAGCAATAGTTCTTACAGATATTAGCTTGTTGATTTGGCTCAGTTGAAGTTTCTCCCAGCCCAGTATAATTTCCAAAGAGGCTAACCACAAAAAGAAAATGTAAAATGTTCTGCCTTTCCATGTCACTTCGAAGGTGTTTGTATATGAATGATAGTAGAATGGATAAGGTGGGTATGCAATACCCTGATACAAGTATAATATGAGAAATGGCACAATAAAAGAAAGGATGGGTAAGAGCTTCACCAACACGTAGATATTTTTCTTGACCCCTTGTACAATGCTTTGCATCAGTGGTCCTCTTCTTCCATTCAAATTTAGGCATTTGTTATCTAACAAACACTCAAAGATGGTATTTATGCTTAATCGATTCTACATCGAAGATGTGGTGTGCTTAAGAAAGCTTTTTAGTGTTTCTTAAAGTAGAATTAAACACGCTGATGAGTTTAAGAGGGTGATGAGACAAAGCCTCTTTATGCGTCATTGTAATCCAAGGTAGGCGAGCTTGAAATCAATCAATTTCGTACAGGGAATATTCCGTGAATACTATAAAAAGTATTATCCCCTGAATAGTTCTCTCTCTATGATTGATAGACATGAATTTGGTTTTGCCTTGTTTGAAGGTTGGATGCTTCGTCATAAAAGTTTTAGACGCAGCGACGAGTTGAAGGAGTTTTTGCAGAATACTGTTCCATCGGATGCTTATTGTTCATGTGCTTATTATGAACATCCTGAGGCTGATATGGACAGGAAGGGCTGGCTGGGCGCGGATTTGGTTTTTGATATTGATGCTGATCATATTCCAACTCCTTGTGATAAGGTTCATGACAATTGGGTTTGCGGTGTTTGTGGTTTAACAGGAAAGGGATTTACTCCTAACAAGTGCCCCGTTTGTGATAGTGAAAAGTTTGAAGTGAGCACTTGGCCTTGTGAAGTTTGTTTGGATTCCGCTAAAACGGAGACTATAAAGCTTTTAGATATGTTAGTGCGGGATTTTGGTTTTTCAGAAAAGAACATATATACTTTTTTTTCTGGGCATCGTGGTTACCATGTTCACGTTGAATGTAAAGCTGTAAGGACGCTTGATGCTGTCGCACGTAAAGAAATTGTTGATTATGTTTCTGGTTTGGGTCTAGCTGTGTATTTTCATGGCCTCAACAAGAAAGATTTGAGAGGGTCATCCTCTTAT
>DAOVQA010000085.1:0-5254 GCA_030628925.1 Candidatus Bathyarchaeota archaeon
CGTCTACTTTACCCTTGAGGTTCGCCCCAGAGGAAATGCCTTGAAAAGTTTGAAAATACTGAAAGATATGCTTGGAAGTCTCGGCTGGAACGTCTCTGCTTCTACGCAACTTTAGATGCTGTAGTAATCTAGTAGATTCTTATTGCATGGGTTATGAGCCCAACGACACACAAAAGCAAATACAAACTTGGGATGCCTCTGCTGCCTCAGAAGCAGTAACACTGGAAGAAATATGAGGCATGTTGTCTTTTTCGGAGGTTTCAGCTTCTTGTGTTATATTTACTTCGAGTTGTGTTGTCTTAACTGAATCGATAGTGTTCTATTCTCTGCTTGAAAGTATCACGATATAGTCGGCTGTGTCGGCGCACATATCTGCAGCATGTTCAATAAACTCAACTAGGTCATCAAATATTACCATGGTTCCGCTGTTTATCTGGTCTCCATATTTAACGAATAACGTTTTGGTTTCAAGGTATTCTTCATCGATTTTGCTTTCAATTTCTTCGACTTTTTTGGCTCCTCTTTTGGCAGCTGCCGGATTTACAGCAATTTGTTCGATACTGCCGCGAAGGGCTTGAGCGCACTCTACTAGGGTAGCTACCATATGGACAGTTTTTTCCCAGAGATCATTCGGGATTTGTGATTCTTTAAGCATTTTCACGCATCGTGCTGCATCTTTAACATGGTCCGCTAGTGTATCAAGACGTTTCACAAGATGCATCAAGTCTTCACGGTATCCCGCAACCAATGCTGAACCTTTTGATAACTCTCTGAAAACTTCTGTTCGTAGTTTGTCCACTTCTCTTTCCACTTTTAAGAGGTTCTTAATGTGCTGTATTGCCTCTTTTTTCTTTCCTTGGGACATGTTCTGAACTGCGTGATGAAGTAAGGTCACCGTGTCAAGAGCTTTTGTAATTTGTTCTTGGGCTAGGTCCAAAGCTTTCGTTCTTCTGCGTCTTTCAAACCATATGTAGCTTTTTTTCTCCATTTTGTCTCCCGTCGTATCTTACTTTCATAGAATGCTTAATAACACTTTGGAAACTTAACAAAAAATTGTTGTTACCGAATTATCGTGTTTTTTGTTCAGTTACCCAGTAGCTTGTTGATTCTCCCTTCTTATTCACTGCATATTCCTTCTTGAAGATAGGTGCTTCTTTTTTGTATCTGTCTACAGCTTCCTCTAAAACTGGAAAAACATTCTTGCGATGCGAACCTGCAACTAAAACATATACTAGGTCTTCGCCAACTCCGAATTCGCCAAGCAAATGGTGAATTTGAACGTCCACTATCCCCTCTCTTTTCCTCAATTCCTCACAAATATTCGCCAGTACCTCATCCGCCTTTTCCTGATAAGCTTCTAACTCTAACTTCTGAACTATCTCACCCTTCAAAGTTTCTCCCCGGACTACACCAATAAATACAGCGATTCCCCCAGCTTTATGAAAATCTTGTCTGTCTTTTACGCCTTTAATAATATCTGAGAAAGAGACAGTTCCTTTTTCATGCACTCCAGCTTTAATATCCAAGACCTCTCACCTAAAGCAACCTGATCTAAAAGACATATTTTACTTCTTACTTTTTAATCTAAGCTGTTCGGTGAATTTCCAATCGATTTCCATGGAGGCAGGATCAATTGCCACGCCATAATCTTTTTCCGCTGCTTCCAATGAAACTAACCCATTCAACACATCATAGTGCACAAGTTCAGGGATTCGTTCTAATGGGGCTCCGTAACCTCCTCCACCAGGCGTTCTTACAACAAATATGTCGCCTTTCTCCATTTTAACTGTACATTTCGACTTCAGGATTACTCGTTTTCCATCCGGCTTTATAATGCAGTATTCACCTTTGGCTCCAGATTTCCCGCCGTATAATCCCCATGGTGGTATCTTTGTTCTTTCAGCAAGCACTGAAAGGGTAGCTGAAGGCGCCAGCAGCATCCAACTTCTTTCTAAGCCTACTCCCCCTCTCCATTTTCCTGGGCCTCCGCTGTTTTCTCGCAGTTCATATTTCAGGAAGCGTAGTGGGTAGATGGTTTCTATAGCTTCAATAGGCGTGTTCATAGTATTCGTCATATGAGTATGTATCGCGTCTACTCCATCGATTCCTTTTCTACCTCCAAATCCTCCAGCTATTGTTTCATAGAAAGTCCAAGGTTTACCGTTCTCCGGGTTTATTCCGCCTACTGCAATGTTATTCATTGTTCCTTGGCACGCTGCACAAACCTTTTCTGGAAGCATTTGGGCAAAAGCCTTCAGTAACACATCTACATTCCTTTGAGAAGTTTCAACATTACCTCCGGCTACTGGCGCTGGTGAAGTTGCATTCAGAATTGTGCCTTCAGGTACGTGTATTTCTAATGGTCTGTAGCATCCATCGTTCATTGGTATAGTTGGGTCTGTCAGACACTTCAACACGTAGTATACCCCAGATAAGGTTACACCTAAAACCGCGTTTACTGGTCCGTCTACTTGCTTATCAGTTCCTGTGTAGTCAACGATTAACCTGTTTTTTTTGATGGATATTTTGACTTTTATCTTGACTCTCCTATTTCTGGTACCCGTGTTTTCAAGATAATCCTCTGCTGAATAACTTCCCTTCGGCATTTTACTTATTTCAATTAGCATTCGCCGTTCAGAATGATTCATGATCTCTTCCACGGCTTTATGCAAAGTTCCCACGTCGTATCTGTCAACAATTTCCTGAACACGGTGTTTACCGAGTAGGTTAGCAGCTACTTGCGCCCTTAAATCACCTAATCTAATTTCAGGCGTCCTAATATTGCTTAGCAGTATGCTTGCAATTTCCTCATCAATACTTTTTCTTTTGACGAACTTTACGGGTGGAATGATGATGCCTTCCTGATATATCTCAGTGGCATCTCCAGCCATGCTTCCCGGAGCTTTTCCACCAACATCTGAATGATGTGCTTTGTTTGCGGAGTATGCAATGATCTTGCCTTTATGGAAGATCGGACAGATGAGGGTTATGTCTGGCAGGTGGGTTCCGCTTATGTACGGGTTGTTGAACAGAATCATGTCACCGTTTTCAAGTTTTCCTTCAAACTTTTCTAAGCCGTTTTGGACGGCTAGCTGCATTGAACCCAAATGAACTGGAATGTGTTCTGCTTGTGTTACTAAACGTTTTTTGCAGTCGAAGATGGTGCATGAAAAGTCCATTCGCTCCTTAATGTTAGATGAGTACGCTGAGTTTCGTAGAACTATCCCCATTTCTTCTGCTGCATAGGTCAAAGCTCCCTTTATGACTTCAACGGTTATCGGGTCTACCGACAATTCTAGTTCCCTCCGTTTTTCATTGAAAGAACAATGTTTCCAAATCTATCCACAGAAGCAATCCAATCCGGATAAACAACTGTTGTAGCGTCGTATTGCTCGATAACTGCTGGGCCGCTAATCACGTTTCCAGCTTTCAATCTTACCCGCTTGTAAATAGAAGTTTTAACATATTCGTTGTCCTGCTCAAAAAAGACTTTCCGTTGCGCAATTATCGCGTCTTTCTCAGGTTTTTCCTGATTTAGAGGTTTTTCCTTAAGCCTTGGTTTTTTAACAAGCCCAAATGCAATTACCCTGATGTTTACTAATTCTACTCGTTCCTTCTCCACCGCGTAACCATAAATTGCTTCATGTTTTTTGTGGAAGCTATCAACCGTTTTACGAAGAGCCTTTTCAGTAAATGGCTCGGACGTTGAAATTGTTAGTTCATAGCTCTGGCCATAATATCTCAAATCCATCTGGCGAATAAAGTGCATATTTCCTCTTGAAACACGTTGTTTATTCAGCAGCTTGGCTCCTTGAAGCTTGAGCTTCTGAAAAACTGCTTCAACTTTCCTCACATCAACATCATCAACTAACTTCATAAAGGCCCTTACAGAGTTGTTTCTGAAATCAGCGGCTAATAACCCATAAGCCGAGAACAGCCCTGGATTAAGGGGAACAACTATTTTTGTGATTTCCAGTTCTTCAGCTAATGCGCAACCGTGCATTGGTCCTGCTCCGCCAAAACACATTGCAACGAAATTTCTTGGGTCGTGACCTCGCTCAACTGATACAATTCTCAAAATTTTAGCCATGGCAGCATTGACAAGCTTGATTATGCCAGCTGATGCCTCAGTTAATTCCAGTCGGATCTTCCGGCAAATCTCCTCCAAAATAGCTTTTTCAGAGAGTTTTGGGTAAATTTGCATTTTGCCTCCAAGCATGTATTTAGGGTTAAGCCTTCCAAGCACAATGTTGGCGTCCGTTACAGTTGGTTGTTTTCCACCCCTACCATAACATGGAGGACCTGGTTCTGCACCCGCACTGACAGGGCCAACATGCAATGCGTCGCCTTCATCTACCCATGCTATTGTTCCCCCGCCAGCACTGCATTCAGCTAGATCTATGAAGGGATATCTTACTGGATAGCCACTTCCTTTCACTATTCTTCCACTGTGGACTTTTCCAGCAACTTCATATTCGCTTACAATTTCCGGCGTTGCTTCTTTTATGGCCCCGGCTTTCGCTGTGGTTCCACCCATATCAAAGCTTAAGATATTGTTTATCCCGAGGAGCTTTCCGTAAAAGGCTGAGGCTATGACTCCTGCTGCTGGTCCGGATTCAACCATGCTTACAGGCTTTTTTGAAATGAGGTTTTTTGTAGTTATTCCTCCGTCTGATTGCATTATGCACAATGGAGCCTTTACTTCTAGTTTTCTGGTTTTCCTTTGCAGTTCATCGAGGTAGCTGGATATTACCGGCGTCAAAACAGCATTGACAACTGTTGTGCTTATCCGTTCGTATTCTCTATATTCCGGTGCGATTTCTGATGAGAGAGAAATGTATGTTCTCGGTAATGATTTTTTAAGTATTTTTTCAATTTCGCGTTCGTGCTTTTGGTTTATATATGAGAAAAGCAGAGTAACTGCAACAGTTTTAACGTTTTCTCTGTTTAGTTGTTTCGCCAGACTTTCCACTTGATTCTTGTTGAGAGATGTTAAAACTTCACCTTTTGGTCCTATGCGTTCTTCAACCTCAAAGCGTAGTCTTCTCGGAACCAGTGTGCGTGGTTTTTGTAGGAAAAGGTTGTAGAGTTCGTGGCGGCGTTGTCTGCGGATTTCAATTATGTCTCGGAACCCGCTTGTTGCTATAAGCGCTGTTTTCGGCAGTTCTAGGTCTAGCTGGCCCAGCAACGCATTTGTGGCTATAGTTGTGGCGTGAACAATTACTGACACTTCTGCGTCGTTTGTTTCGTTGAG
>DAOVQA010000041.1:0-8128 GCA_030628925.1 Candidatus Bathyarchaeota archaeon
CTGAGAGAATAATGCAGATACTCTACAGCATGGGCGTAGTACCTGCGTATGAATCAAATGAAACGTTAAGGCTTTCAGGAGCAAAGGTCTTTGTCGACGGGAACATAATGGGTTACTGTACTTCCCCACAAGAATTAGTGCAAGAGTTCAGGGAAAGACGTAGAAAAGGTGAAATCTCAACAGAAGTTAACATAGTTTATTTATCAAAAATTCATGGTGAGAGGGAAGAAATGTATGTCAACTGCGGTCAAGGTAGGGTTAGACGACCCCTAATAATAATTGAAAACGGTATACCAAAACTTCAACCAGAACATGTTGATAAAGTAGCGTCTGAAGAATGGTCATGGGAGGACCTTGTTAAAAACGGCATAGTTGAGTACCTAGACGCTGAAGAAGAGGAAAACGCCTATATCGCCATAACCCCTGAAGAAGTAACCTCTGAAAGTACACATATGGAGATTGCAACATACATAATTCTGGGGATATGCGCTTCAACAATTCCATACGCAGAACATAATCAGTCACCACGAAATTCATATCAAGCTGCAATGGCAAAGCAGGCACTAGGCATTTACGCAACAAACTTTCAGCAACGTGCAGACTCGAGATCCCACATTTTACACTACCCACAAATACCCTTGGTTGAAACCGCGTTGATGGATGTATTGGGTTACAAACTTCGCCCATCAGGACAAAACTGCGTAGTAGCCGTACTTTCCTTTGAAGGCTATAACATGGAAGATGCCTTAATCTTCAATAAAGCCTCCATAGAAAGAGGTTTAGCCCGCTCAAATTTCTACAGAATATATGTGGCTGAATGTCGTCAGTACCTGGGAGGATTAAGAGACAAGTTCCTGATACCTGAACCAGGAATGCGTGGATATAGAGGAGAACAATACTATAGACTTCTTGAACCGGATGGAGTAATAAGCTTAGAAGCAAAAGTTTCAGGTGGAGATGTCCTTATTGGTAGAACAAGCCCGCCAAGATTCCTTGAGGAATACAAAGAGTTTGAAGTTAGAGGTCCTTCATTGCGCGACACGTCGATCGATATGCGACCATCAGAAAAAGGAATTGTTGATTCAGTGTTCATAACCGAATCCAGGGAGGGTAGCAAGCTTGTTAAGGTTAAGGTTCGTGATCAACGCATCCCAGAACTTGGAGATAAGTTCGCCTCTCGTCATGGACAAAAAGGAGTCATAGGATTGGTTGTACCACAGGAGGATATGCCCTTCACGGAAGACGGTATAGTTCCAGACATAATAGTTAACCCTCACGCTATTCCTTCAAGAATGACCATTGGACATTTCATCGAGTCAATAGCTGGCAAAGTCGCCGCCATAAGAGGAAAACCTGTTGATGGAACACCATTTTCGAACGAAAAGCCTCCAGAAATCAGAAAAGCCTTGAGGAAATTGGGACTCAGCCACACGGGTAGAGAGGTTTTCTACAATGGCATGACAGGACAGAAATTCGTTGCAGACGTATTCGTTGGAGTAGTGTACTACCAGAAACTGCACCACATGGTTGCGGATAAAATCCATGCCAGAGCAAGAGGACAAGTGCAAATGCTAACCCGGCAACCCACGGAGGGTCGAGCTAGAGGAGGAGGCTTAAGATTCGGAGAAATGGAACGTGACTGCTTGATAGGACATGGAGCAGCAATGTTGCTCCGAGATAGACTGCTAGAAGAATCAGACAGATACACATTATATGTGTGTGAAAACTGTGGTTACCTAGCCTATTATAATATGAGACAAAGAAAATACGTATGTAGACTATGCGGAGAAAAAGCCAGGATCTCCCCTGTAATAGTATCCTACGCTTTCAAACTTCTATTACAGGAACTAATGAGCCTTTGCGTAGCTCCAAAACTAGAGCTTAAGGAGAAAGCTTAACATGACTGCAGAAGAAATAATTCACAAAGTTGTTGATCAAATCAGCTTCGGTTTGTTTTCACCGCAGGATA
Source organism: Candidatus Bathyarchaeota archaeon (assembly GCA_030628925.1). Taxonomy (GTDB): domain Archaea; phylum Thermoproteota; class Bathyarchaeia; order Bathyarchaeales; family Bathycorpusculaceae; genus SOJA01. Next base: position 1,970 of record DAOVQA010000041.1, read on the forward strand.
TACGCAAACTCTCAGTTGCAGAGATTCAAACACCAGACACCTATGATGAAGACGGTGCCTCTATAATAACTGGACTAATGGATGGTAGGCTTGGAACCCTTGAACCAAGACAAAGGTGCAAAACATGCGGCAACACGGCCATCCGCTGTCCAGGTCACTTTGGCCACATCGAGTTGGCTGTTCCCATAATACATATTGAATTCACAAAGATCATATACAAACTTCTGAAATCAACATGTCGAAACTGCAGTCGCATATTGCTTCCGGACGACATGACACACAAAGTTCAAGCTAGAATTGAGAGAGCACGTAGACTTCGAGGTGAAGTTCCAACGGAAGTCTACAAAAGGATAATAAAGGAGATACGGCCGAAACAGTGTCCACACTGCGGAGCAATCCAATATAAAATAACTTTTGAAAAGCCAACAAAGTTCAGTGAGGTAATCGAGAGCGGTTCCCAACCGCTGACGCCGAGTATGGTTCGCGAAAGAATGGAACGCATAACAAATGAAGATCTTGAACTTTTAGGTTTCAATCCGAAAGCTGCTCGTCCTGAATGGATGATTCTACAGGTTTTACCGGTTCCACCGGTTTACGTGCGTCCATCAATTACGTTGGAATCTGGCATACGCTCAGAAGACGATCTAACACACAAGCTGGTGGACATAATCCGCATCAACCAAAGACTAAGAGAAAACATGGATGCAGGAGCACCCACACTAATAATCCAAGACCTATCGGAACTTCTCCAGTATCATGTAACAACATACTACAACAACGAAGCTTCAGGAATACCTCCAGCAAGACATCGCTCAGGCAGAGCATTAAAGACACTCTCACAAAGATTGAAGGGGAAAGAGGGAAGATTCAGAAGTAACCTTTCAGGCAAAAGGGTTGATTTTTCAGCTCGAACAGTGATTTCTCCTGATCCAAGCTTGGACATAAACGAGGTTGGAGTTCCACTTGAAATTGCCATTCGGTTATCAGTACCCGAAAAGATTACAGAATGGAACATCGAAGAAATGCGTAAGCTTGTGATAAATGGACCTGAAGTATATCCTGGTGCACTATACATTATTAGACATGATGGTAAACGTATAAGACTTGAATTCGTTATTGACAGAGAAAAAGTTGCAGAGGCTTTAGAGACAGGCTTTATTGTAGAAAGACATCTTAGAAACGGCGACATAGCCATCTTCAACCGCCAGCCTTCGCTTCACCGTATGTCAATTATGGCTCATCAAGTACATGTTCTACCGTACAAAACGTTCCGTCTACACCTTTGTGTTTGTCCACCATACAACGCCGATTTCGACGGAGATGAAATGAACCTTCACATACCCCAAAGCCAAGAAGCACAAACAGAAGCACGCCTGCTGATGCAGGTTCAGGATCAAATATTATCACCAAGATTTGGAGGCCCAATAATAGGAGCAATCCGAGACTTCATAACAGCCTCGTATCTACTCACAAGAAAATCAAACTATCTAACAAAAGATGAGGTCAGCAGACTACTGATAGCAACAGGATATGATGAGCTGTTACCAGAGCCTAAAGTCAAAGCACCCCAACCATTATGGAGTGGCAAACAGATTTTCAGCTTATTCTTACCCAAAGACTTGAACTATGTTTTGAAGGCAAGCATCTGTCTAGGATGCGACAAATGCAAAAAGGAGGACTGCCCTTACGACGCATATGTCGTTATCAAAAACGGTGAACTCGTAAGCGGCGTTGTAGATAGACGTTCAATAGGAGCTGAACAGTCAGAAAGCATTCTGCACAGAATAATAAAGGACTATGGATCAGAAGCTGGACGCGAATTCCTAAACAAGATAACCCGCATGTTGAATCTTTTCATAACTATGCGCGGTTTCACATACTCCTATGACGAACTGGTTTTGTCTCCAAGTGCTGAAAAAAAAATACGAAGAACCATGGACAAAGTTGAGAAGAGAATAGAAGAACTAATAGGTAAATATGGCAAAGGCACATTGCAAAGGCTTCCCGGACAAACCCTTGAAGACTCATTTGAAATATATGTAATGAACGAATTAGCTAAAGCAAGGGATCAATCTGGAAAAATAGCTGATGGAGACTTCACTATTGAAAACTCAGGCATAGTAATGACGCGAACTGGCAGCAGAGGATCAAACTTGAACATTGGACAGATGACTGCATGTGTAGGACAGCAAGCGGTGCGAGGAAAAAGGATAATGCGTGGATACCGAGAACGCGCCTTGCCTCACTTCAAACCTCGCGATCCGAAGCCGAAAGCAAGAGGTTTCGTTCACTCCTCATATCAAACAGGACTTGACTCCATTGAGTTTTTCTTCCATGCCATGGGTGGCAGGGAAGGCCTCGTTGACACCGCGGTCAGGACTCAACAAAGCGGGTACATGCAAAGGCGGTTAATTAACGCACTGGAGCATCTACGCTTGGAATATGATGGCACGGTTAGAAGTTCAACCGGGGAAATAGTCCAATTCAAATATGGGGAAGATGGAGTTGATCCAGCAAAAAGCGACCATGGAAAAGCTGTGAATGTAAGTCGATTAATTGAGCAGATAAAAATTCCGATTAGAAAGGGTACGCCAGCACCAAACGAGTACGTTAAAAAACGGTTGAAAGAGACTGAAGACCAACTAACACCACTACTTATTAAGGAACTTGAACAGGCTTTATCAAAAACAAGATTGACCAGATCTGGTGTCGAAAAAGCAATAAAATTAACGGTTGAACACTATAAGCATGCTTTGATGGAGCCAGGTGAAGCAGTAGGCATAGTTGCAGCTCAGTCAATAGGTGAACCCGGCACACAAATGACCCTCAGAACATTCCACTACGCAGGAGTTCGAGAGCAAAACGTAACCTTAGGATTGCCAAGACTGATCGAAATTGTTGATGCAAGAAGAATACCATCTACCCCTATCATGACGATACACCTGACCAGAAAATACAGAAAAAACAAAGAAGCCGCAACAGAAATCGCTCGAAACATAATTCACACAACAATAGAAGACTTAGCACAAGCGATCTATGAAGACCCTATAAGAGATGAAATAGTAGTGGACCTCAACAAAACAATGATGGAAGATAGAAGAGTAACACTTGAAGAACTGAAGAATCAGTTAGAGATAGCACACGTGCTATCAAACTGTGCCATAAAAGCAAGAGGTAACCGAGTACGTATAAAACCGGAAAAAACTGAAAATCTCAAAAAACTACTTCCTAAGATCTCCTCGTTCCATATTAAAGGTGTGCCTAAAACAAAACGTGTCTTGGTTACAGAAGAAAGCAGAGAATGGATCATTAGAACAGATGGGTCAAACCTTCCTAAAGTCCTGGAACCTCCTCAAGTGGATGCCTCACAAACCACAACAAACAACGTTCATGAAATAGCTAATACTCTCGGAATAGAGGCCGCTAGGAACGCGTTGATACATGAAGCTGAAAGCGTTTTGGAGGAACAAGGTTTAGATGTTGACGTCCGCCATGTGATGCTTGTCGCAGACATCATGACATCTACGGGTGAAGTGCAACAAATAGGCAGACATGGAATAAGCGGCAAGAAATCAAGCATTTTAGCTAGAGCCGCCTTCGAAATAACAGTTCCAAATATTATTAATGCATCAGTGACGGGGGAAAGCGATCCATTGGACGGTGTAACCGAAAACGTAATAGTGGGGCAATCCATACCAATTGGCACTGGACTAGTAGAGTTATACATGTCAACAGCTCAGCTGAAGAGGGAAAACAAGTGATAGACATAGACAAAGCGATTAAAACAGCTGTAAAAACAGGCAAAGTATCTTTCGGCGCTAACTCCGCCATACAAAGCGCAAAAACTGGAAAAGCCAAATTAATAATCTCAGCGGTAAACTGTCCTAAAAACATACATGAAGACATAGAATGCTACTGCGATCTTTCAAACATTCCGCTGATCATCTATAAAGGCTCATCTATAGACTTGGCTGCCACATGCGGCAAACCCTTTGTTATCTCAGCGCTAACTATAAAAGAGCCGGGTGATTCAGAAATCCTTAGGTTAACAGAAAAGATGGAGCCAGATGAGTCCTACGGAGGAACTGAATGACAAGTGGGATAAAATTCACGAGCAAAGAAATGCGATATATGTCATTGTTTGAAAGTGTAACAGGGGCAAACGTTAAAGACTGCATAGTTAACGAGGAACAGAGCCGCGTAGTTTTTATTGTTAAGGAAGGCGAGATAGGAATGGCTATTGGAAAGGGTGGAAGAAACATACACACCTTGGAAAAAATGACAGGTAAAAAGCATGAAATAATCGAGTATTCAGAAGAACCTGCACAATTCATCAAAAACGCGTTGAAACCAGCCGCTGTCAAAGAAGTTCGCATAACGGAAAGACCTAATGGGAAAACAATAGCTGTTGTAGCTGTCAACCCAAGAGACAAGGGTATCGCCATAGGGAAAAATGGGAAAAATGCTGAACGCCTCCGCTTTCTAGCTAAAAGATACTTTCAAATTCAAAATGTAAGCATAACCTGACCAACTAAGAGACTGGGAACATGAGATTAATCAAATTATCATTGCATATTCTGTTTATCTTGTTTGCGTTGATTAATTCTGTCAGTGCAGCAGAAGAACCTTTCATAGACAAAGTTCTAGGCAGCCCGCTGGCTGTTCTCATGGTAATAATTGCTATCGACATTGTAGCATTCGTATATCACAAAATAAGAAGATAGACTGCATTCAAGTTTCCATGCTCAAAACAAGATCTATAAGCGCTTTCTGATCAACCTCAGTATTTGTTCTCCAATCTAAGTATAATTGTTCATTTTCATCTTGTGTCAAATATCCATATCGAATGTATCGATCAACGTTCACTCCAACCTTCCATTTTGGAAGTTTATCTTGCAACAATTCTTCAACTTCTTTTCGCTGTGCTTTTCCCTTCTTGGATATTATATACGTGAGTGCCACTGCAAGTCCTGCAAGGTCGTCGATTCGCCACCCTATCATCTTAGCTTCTTTAGGTGTCAATTCACCTCTTAATGTTACACAGAACCTAGCCTTGTTCAACTGGTCTAAAGTCGGTTTTCCAACTGGTTTTTCTCCCTCAAAAACCGTCTTCACTTGTAAATCAAGAGTCTTTAAGTGTTTGTCTAGAATTTTAAGGACTTTTGGGTAGTCTGATCCTAACGCTTTTCGAAGTTCCCATCCTTTTACTCCGGGCTTCTTGTGTCTTCGGTAAAAGAGCAGATGAACCGCCCTCTTGATTTTGCTTGAGTAATAGGCCTTCCTTCTACTCACTGCAACTCGCCTCTCTTCCATCTCATCCAGTCTTCCATCGTGACAGCTATGGGTATTGAAACCAACTGCTTTTCTCCAATTTTGGTTAATTGCTTTTTGTATGGCTTGATGAACATTTCTTCGTCCAATGGATAGATTTCCAATGTTGCATAACCATAAGTGATCAAGAAGCTTGTCATGAAGGCTTTGTGCACAGTTTCCTCGTAGGTTTCTGCACCAATGAAATCCCAATATCTGATTTTACCGCCTTCACCCTTCGTTTCAACCGTTCTCTTCAATTTCCCCCACAAGTCTTCAAGTTCTTCTGAGAATGGTTTGTCCCCTAAGATTCTCTGTTTTATCAGCTCTTCCCTAGTTGCAAGACCAACTTCGATTTTCTCAGGGGAAAATTCTTTCCACCTTTCATTTAACGGCAATAAGCGTTTCCAATATTTGATCGCCTCTGCTAGGCTGTGAAGAGAAATTTGTTGAAGTTCAACTGTTGGATGCCAAACCTTCAGGAAAAGCTCAACAACATTCTCTTTACTTATTCTCCTGAGTTTCTCTTCCAATAGAAAAGGGTCTGTATAAAGTGATGTTGAACGATGTCTTACCCATTCGCTTTGAAGCTTTATAACGGAGGCTAAGCGGTGGATGGTTTCAGCATCTAAGCATAAGTCTTCTGGCAGTTCCCACTCTGGGAAATACTCTTTGATCACGCTTATAACTTCATTAACGTCTAGTAGAAATGGATCGAGGGAACGTTCCTCCACAGATCTGCACATTTCAATTATCCTTTGAAGTTTTTCTCTTCCAAGTTTTCTTTGTGTTCTTTTCGACTGCATTAGATAACCTCTCTAATTATTGACTTTCCTTTGATATTTTGCA
>DAOVQA010000023.1:0-10913 GCA_030628925.1 Candidatus Bathyarchaeota archaeon
AGGAGTCATAACAGTTCACACATGAACCTAGAACAGGGCATTATTGAAACTGCAAACATTCCATTCTTAAAATTGAACACTATCTTTTGCTGATTCCGGAAAAAGTCTGCAGCTTAGCGCGTACAATCATTAAATAGGAATGAATGGAGAAGTCTCTTGCTTTGAAGTCTCACGAGCCCATGTGAATGGTCTTTTTCTAAAGCACAATCCTTAAAACTTATACGCTTAAACAATAACAGCTTATGCTTGCCAAAAAGAGAATGAAAAACATGACAGGCTTACAAGAAAGAAAACCCACAATAAAAGAATTACTGGACAAGGCTAAAAAACCAGCACAACTTGCACCAACACTTCACAGGTTTTATCAGGGAAAAGTTCAAACGATGCCTAAATGCGCTATTAGAAGCGCAGATGATTTCGCTATATGGTATACGCCAGGCGTAGCGGCTCCATGCAGAGAAATTCAAGCAGACCCAGATAAATCCTTCGACCTTACAAATCGCTGGAATTACGTGGCAGTTGTGTCGGACGGCACCCGTGTTTTAGGTTTAGGAGACATAGGCCCAGAAGCAGCCATGCCAGTGATGGAAGGAAAAGCTTTACTATTCAAGTATTTAGGCGGGGTCGACGCGTTTCCAATATGTCTAAGAACAAAAGACCCTGAGGAGATAATCAGAACGTGTGAACTGATTGAACCATCATTCGGAGGCATAAATCTAGAGGACATAGCTAAGCCAAAGTGCTTTCATGTACTAGAAAAAACCAGAGAAAAACTGGGAATTCCAGTTTGGCATGACGACCAACAGGGAACAGCCACGGTAATATTGGCTGGTTTAATGAACGCTTTCAAGCTAGTCGGTAAGAACCCAAAGCAGAGTCTGATAACGCTGGTGGGCGTCGGCTCAGCTAACGTTCGAACAGCCAACGTCCTTATAAGGTGGGGCATAAAACCTGGCAATATTATAATGGTGGATTCAAAAGGCATACTACACTCAGGCAGAACAGACATAAAAAGGGAAGAAAATCAGTGGAAGTATGACTTAGCCCAAAAAACAAACGGTGAAGGAAGAACAGGCACAATAGAAGAAGCCTTCAAGGGTGCGGACGCAGTAGTAGCAGCATCCAAACCAGAACCAGGCACAATAAGGAAAGAATGGATAGCTACAATGGCAGATAACTCGATAGTCTTTGCCTGTGCAAACCCATTACCAGAAATATGGCCATGGGAAGCAAAAGAAGGTGGAGCCCGCATTGTAGCAACTGGAAGAAGCGACTTTCCAAACCAAGTTAATAACAGTCTAGGTTTCCCAGCGATTTTCCGCGGTGTTCTGGATGTTAGAGCAAAAACCGTGACAGATGACATGTGCATAGCAGCAGCCCAAGAACTGGCAAAATTCGCAGAAGAACGTGGAATAAGCGAAAATGACATTCTGCCAAGAATGGAGGAATGGGAGGTTTATCCACGTGAAGCAGTAGCATGCGCAGTTAAATCCATTGAGCAAGGCGTGGCAAGAATAAAACCAAGCAAACAGGAGCTGTATGAAAGAGCTATGGCAATTATAAAAAATGCGAGAGATTCCATAAAACTGTTAATGAAGAAAGGGCTGGTAAAGCAGCCGCCGTCAGAGGAAGAACTGCTGAAGAAATAGTTGAACCGATGAGGAAAAACCGAAAAAACACTGAATTCCCGCGTTTTTATCAGAAAAAGTTCAGAAAATTATTTAAACCCTTCCATAGAACAATAGATTGAGTTAAGGAGAAGAAATGGGATGCGTTCAGATTATGTCCTCTATACGATAGCGATAATATTCTTTGTATTAACAGTGATAATCGTTTCGCCCTTTGTGTTGCAAGCAGAATTTGAAAGAAACTTGTCAGTTGTGGCAACAGCTGTTCTAGGAATCCTCTTCATCGGACTAGGCTATCTCCAAAGACCAAAAAACCCTGAAATCGAGGTACTGGAACCAGCTCCAACCCCAGTAGCAATTACAGAAGAAACTGAAATCACCACTGAGATTGCACCTACAGTTACAGCACTTACAGAAGTCAAAGGTATAGGAGAAAAGAGAGCTGAACAACTCAAAGGCTTAGACATCAACAGCACAGAGAAATTAGCTGAGGCCTCAGCCAAGAAGTTAGCTCGCAAATTAAAAATTTCACCGAAGATCACTGCAAAATGGATTGAAAACGCAAAGAAACTTACTGAGAACCCATAGAAAGCCTCACCGATAGTTTCAGATTCGCACGCTTAAGATTCTTACTATCTTCCTTCTTTCCAATCTTCTTAAGGCGTCCAAAAACTCATTCTTCTTTTTGCCAGTTAACTCCAACTTGTGGATTATATCACTTACAGCCATTTGAGGTTTCCCCAATCCCTTAGTTCTCATATTGAGATACCTCACAATTGACCTTTCCAGCTTTCCACATTTCCAAGTGGTATCACGGATAAGAACTACAATCGCCCTAACAAGCCTCTGCGTTTCACCAGTCTTTCTACCAACCAACGTTTCCACAAGTTAACAGTTTACCATCCAGTATTTTAGAGTTTACGTCCCCAACTGGTTAAAACCGCCAACACTTAAATGAATAAACATATAAGAAAGTGACTGGAGACCTAAAATGCTGAGAGGACAAATAGGAAACATCCTTTTTTCCCGAATACTCAAGGGCGAAGATCTCCTCGAAGCTATTAAGCAGAGGGTTCAGGAAAGCGGAATAAAAGCAGGAATTTTCATTCTAATTGGAAGCTTAGACAAGGCTGTTATAGGATACTACAAAGAAGGACAATATAGATCTATAGAGTTGGATGGCCCATTAGAAATTGCATCGTGCATGGGTAATATAGCAGTTAATGAGAAGAGCGAAAGAATAATTCATTGTCACATCGTTGTCTCAAACGAGAAAGGTGAAGCTTTTGGAGGTCACTTAATGAAAGGCTCCATTGTCGGCGCAACAGCAGAACTGGTGATAATTGAAGGAGCTGGAGTGAACTTGCAGAGAGCACTTGACGAAACAACAAAGTTGAGCTTGTGGAAGATAGGTGAAAATAAACTTACCTAACGTAAACGTCAAAAGCTTGTGGTTCGACAGGAAATTTCTAGGAACCCTTTAAAAAAACCATAGAAAAAGATACTGAAATAAATACAACAGTGCATTCATTGAATGCTTCATGATTTTATCTTTAGCCATACTCTTAGTAAGGATTTCTCTATCTCTTGTTGTTCAAAATACCATGTTCCTATTTCAGGGTTTGGGAACCCGAGTTCTTCTCCGGTGTATAATTCATATCCTTTCTCCCTAAGTTGGTTTGTCACGTAGACAGCATTTGCAATGAAATTCCCTCTTGCAAGCAGAACTACACCTCGACCCAATTTCATGATGTCTTCTACATATTTCGAAGGTTTCATTTTTCCAATTCTGATAACGACCGCATATACCCGATTACACCTAAAAACTTGAGCAACCAGTTATCTTTCCTCATAGGTGAGGTTGGCTTGAAAGGTTTAGCTCCTCATGGACTTCGTAAGTTTTTCAACGTGGAGCTAGAAGCTGCCAGAGTCCCAAAAGAATGGCGCTACATCATGATGGGTAAAAAAACTGGTGCGTATGATGAGAATAGACACCAGAAACTTTTCAAAGCCTACAGAAAATCGTATAGTCACCTAAGAATTTATGGGCAAATCTCCATGGAGGATTTAGAGGAAACTATAGAGAGAAGAGTGCAAGAACGCATAAAATCCATGACAGCACCTCAAACAGCTGCCTTGACGAGACTGCTGGAACGCGTTCAAAAACTTGAGCAGAAACTAGAAGACAAACAATAGCCACCGCGCGTGCGACTGGGGTCCTTCAATGATATGGGGGTATCAAGCCATTCATGAATATCTCTCGCTTCAACACCATATCTTAAAGGTGTACGTCACCAGAATACTGCAATTGTTTTCCCAAAAGCTAGCAGTTTTTCCTCCAATGCAGCGTAGTCCTGAGACCTAGTCAAGATTATTAGGCTTATTCTAACATATCTTTGTTCTACTGTTACTCCCCTGTTGAAGGTGGCTTTTTCATACCAGTATAGGGTGACCTGTGTATAGTTTTCTGGGCTTCCGAAGGTTAGGAAGCGAGCTATTAATGGCGTATCTTCCAAGAGTTGTATGTCTCTTGAATCTAGTACTTCACAGTCATCTCTTATGTTATAGAGCGATTCCAAGGCAAGGAGATTTGAAATGTTGCTTGCCACTTCCAAATCCACGTAGACTGTTGGTCCTGGCTTGTCTGGCTGGGAGAAGTAAGCGTACATGAGAGACGCATCAAGATGTGCTATTCTTTCATAGCTTTCATCTCTGTAGAGGAATTTGAGGGTGTAATTTATTTTTTGGTCGTCTGTAATGTTTTGGGGGAAGACGTTGACTGCTTTCTCCCAGCCTGATGTGAGTTCTAAAGGTCCAGCTATGCGTGGAAATGTGGTTATGGTGATGTTGAAACTGCAATTTTTTACACAATTGATAGTGACATAATCGATAAATGAACTGTAATTAGGAGCTGACAATGTTAGTGTTACCTGAATAGCCTCGTCAGGATGAAGTGTTGTGTCATTATAGTTCCATGATAGATTCATATAGTGGGAGATTTCAGCAGGTTCCCAATCTTCTGTGCTGAGATAGAGTTTTCTCCCTAATTCCATTACGTTTCTTAAGTAGAATGGCATGACTTCTGATGCCTCAGACAACACATTGCCCCAATCAACTCTTACTGTTTTGTTCTCGAAATCTTTGTCCCAATAGGCTTCAACCCCTTCGGTTGTTAGACTGCTGTGCGTTGCCAATTCGTGCGGTTTCAATGAGAATCGACTATGCATCCAAAAGCCAACTATGCATCCAAAAGCAAACGAAGCTATCACTATTGCTACTATGAAAGGAATCGTTGGAGAACGGACGCTCTTTTTCGGAAGTTGAGATTCAGATGACATCGCGTGGGCTTACTCCCAATCAATCATTTTTCAACTATCAAATAACATTTGTGGAATCTTCTTCTATTACATTTTTTATAGAAGATTAGTGCACGCTTCTGTATTTCATGAGTATTTCTAGAACATTATGTTGATGATGTTCTCTATAGAGTATTGCGAGCGCGAAGGAGGTAAGCTGAGTCTTCAACGCTTTTTACTTCAGAGAAAAAAGAACACTACACATATAGCTCGCTCTCCCCCTATAGTTAGTGTTCAACAAAACTCTTATACGCTCTTCCTTTTTGGCTACCCTTAAAAACGGTTTTCATATAGCTTTGATAGGTAAAATCACTTTCGCAGAACCGCCTAAAGTGCAAGCTAATATCAGCTATAAGCTCTGCAAGTTCGGTATCGATAAGACTGGGCATTTCACGACGTATTTTCCCGCACTCACCAGGTTTATAAAAATGTTTTATAGCACAAGAAACCTCTCCTAAAGGCGAAGTAAGACTGGTTGGCCCCGACTTGACAGAATATTTACTAGAAGAGAAAACTTGAACAAAATTAGCTGAAGAGCAAGGAACTTTTAGGAATCCCATAAAAAGATTCGGATATAAGGTGAATGAAGCGATTAGAGTGAATTATCGATAAGTTCTTGAGTTATTTCATATTTTTCGTCTACAGCTTCCAGTAATTCATCATGAGCATATACGCCCAGCCCTCGAGAGTAATACAAAATGATTACTACGCCAGCATACTTTGCAGCCTTTATTGCGGGGACAAAGTCACTATCACCTGTTACAAGAATTGCTTTATCCATACGCCCCCTATTTGCGTAACTTGTAAGGTCTACAGACAAAAGAACGTCAACACCTTTTTGTTTGAAATCATTGCCTATCTTTTGTAGTCTTCCAAACCTGACATCAAATCGTGGAAGCTGCTTTAAATTATAAATAAACTTGTCCTTCTGTGCATATCTTCTGCTTTCGTCAGTTGTTGGAGGGTTGCTTTGATATGGCATACAATCATAAAAGTAAGTTCTCAGCCTCTCACAATTATGTGCATTACATAGGTTTTCTGAGAATTTGTCTAGTTTTATGTCAGGTTCTCTGAAAACATTTTTTCTAACTTTGTTGTAATAGCCTCCATCGATAAAAACTACAGCTTTATCCATAGAACATCACAACTAACCTCATAAATATAAAATACTATCGTCCTTTACGAACGATAGCGCCTATAATCGTTATAGTCAGAACAGACTAGTCTTATTTAAGAGTTATGAATATATGTTCTATAAGCAAAATGGTTTTCCATCCTTATCTCTACTGTCCAGGTTCACGCAGAAATTAACATAGTGAATCATGGTTCACCCTCTCCTGAAAGTGAGGCATTTTGGGACATTTCCAAAGGTTTACCCTCCACCCCTGATTTTATACTGTTTGTTTGAATTTGCAGTAAACCCGTAAGCTGCTGGACAGCGTCATATTTTATTTGAATCTGAGCATCTAACCGCGCTAAGCCTTCTCGTTCAGGATCAAAATGCTTTAGAATAGGCTCAACCTCATACTGCTTAACCAAGTAGTCTCTACGCGCTAACAGCCGTGCTAGACTGTTGACTTTTCTTCGGCGTTTCATGTAGATTCGTTGATACTGTTTTTGTCGTTCAGGATTAGCATACGGCATGGTTTACCACTCTCCCGTAGAAAAGGACATTTTAGGGACATTCCCTTGAAAGCAGCAGTTAGTATCAGTTTGTATCATGGTTTACTCTACCTCTTCTAAAGGGTCATTTAGGGTCATTCTGCATAGTTCTGCACATGTTTGCACACGGTTCATGGTTTATCATACTCCTGTGAAACTTGAAGGTTTTTCAACTTCTGCATACGGTTCACGGTTTACTTTTCACTCTCCATGATTTTTAATCATTTTTAACCATTTTCCCATAAGGGTTTACCTATCTGTTCCCTCATAGACATTTTACGACATTTCCCATAGGTTTACTGTAGCCTGAAACTGGGGACATAAAGGACATTTTTTCACCTACCCCTACCTGTTGAGGTGATAGGTTAGTGTGAGGTAAGCATACACACACGCGCTGGCGCACGCGTAAGACCTAAGAGTGCGTTAAGGTTGATTCTTGCATAGTTGTAAGGCGTTTAAGATTCCGATTACTTTGTTTTCTATTTCAGCGAGGTCATGTTCATTTGGTCTTCCTTTGATGTTTCCGAGCCTTCCTGCAGTTGAGTTTTCCTCATTGTTTTTGAATTCCCCGACGATGTGCCATTCTTCGGGAACCGTAAATCCCACGTGCTTCAGAAATGCTTTCAACCATTTAGTTGCTGGGATAGCCTCACTTAAGCCTGTGTGAGGACCAGAGTAGGTGCAGAAACAAATTGCGTACTTGCCTGGTCTTATTGGTACGGATGGAACGATAATGCCGGAGCTGAAGTAATGCTTTAGCATACGTTTAACGTAATTCATCATAGTCTTGGTTGGAAGCCATTGATGTACAGCTGAGCCGAGAAAGACAAGATCATACGCAAGCAAGTCAACGTTTGTTTTCTCATCGACTTTAATAAAGGCTACATCGTACTGCTTCTGTTTCAGCACCTCCGCTATTCGCTTTGCCACTTTTTCAGTATTTCCTGTAATAGAAGAATACAAAACCAAACTTTTCACCATATCACTTCCCCGTGGTTCATTCTGTAAACTGTTTGATAAGCTTCAGTAACATCTAAAAGGTTTTAGATTATTCACCACCTGATTATTTCGCAGACGCTTCATAATGTTTTTGATGCCGCGAAGGTTTTTTCCAGAAAGTGAAAAGGTTTGCCTTACTGTTGGAAATGCGGAGTGAAGCTGAAAAAAAGAAGACAAATAATAACTTCTTTCACAACAGTTTCTCCACCTGTACGCAGTTTGTTTAGAAAAGTCATGTCTTTTCAGGCGTGCGAAAGTTAGGTTAGGGCTTTTCGTAGACGTATTCCATGAGCATCACCGTAATACTTTTCCAGCGTCTCCATTCTTTTATACCCAAATTTCTGGTAGAGACTTAACGCTGCAGTGTTATTCTCCCGCGCCTCCAAAAAACATGTTGCGACACCTTTGTCCTTGAATGTCTTTTCGACTCCTTGAAGAAGCATTTGTCCAATTCCCCTTCGACGATGCTCCGATAAAACATCGATTGTAAATATGTGTCCAACTGCAGTTTTCCTATCCATACATATCTTACCAATGACAAAACCCACAATTTCACCTTTCAATTTCGAAACCAAACCTACAGAATCTGGATCAGCCAACAGATGGTATATCTGCTGTCTTGTGAAGGCTTCTCTTCCAAAACATTTGACCTCAATTTCACACAGCCAATCCAGATGCTCAATTGAAGCTGTTTCTATAGTCACAAGCATTGCAGTAGCAGCTCTATTGAATCTACGGAGAAGTAGGATTTAGATTTTCTTCGTTTCAGGCTTGAGTTGTTCAACGTTTACACCGGGGGTGGTCATACCCTTTATTCCAAGCCACTGTTGGATCACGAACCCTATGAAAAACCTAAACCACACAGTTAAAATTCTTACTAGAATAGTCGCAGTCCCACATATTGCTACACGCATATCCAACGGAATATCTGTCAAAAGCACCATAAACAATGCTGACATTGTTATTTCTGGCAGTCCAGCTTCGAAGGGCACACCCAATGGGATGGATTTTACAGCAACCACAATTGAGCATGTTACAACTATAATACTCCAGTGAATTGGATAGCCTAAGGATAAGAACACTAGATATGTTACTGTCAGACTGAGAAGCCATGAAAGAACATAGAAGCACAGCGACGTTAGAAGGGTTTTTGGAGCATGCCCATATTCTTTCATCGAATTGTGAAATATGCTTGCAGCTTTAATTACTTCTGCTCTAACTTTAGAGAGTCGCCATTTTCCTCTGCTTATACGCTCCACAACCCCTATCACACTTCTGATTATTTTCAGTGTCCACTTTTCTTTGACGGATAAAAGAATCAGCAATACTAGAAAAGCTGTTGTGACAACGACTAAGAATAATGCTAGGTTAAGAACAATTCCGCTTAACTGTTTTCCCATAAGCAAGACAATCATTCCCACAAGTAGGCTTCCAATGTTTATGCCCATGCCCATAAGTCTATGAGCAACTAGGGAGGCAACGATTTTTCCCCTTGCCTCACTCTGTTCCCTCGTAACCAAGTATATCCTTGAAATTTCTCCGCTTATCGATTCAGCTGGAATAATTATGTCCATGTAAATGCCATACCAAACATACAGAAAGGATTGCATAACAGAAAGTTTTACAGAGAGAAAAGTAACCAAGGAACGCCACGAAATAGCGAACAAAAAAGTTTCAAATACAACAGCAACAACTGCCAAAAAATAGATGGAGAGATCAATGCTTTTAGCAGTCTCAAATATTGTGGCAATGTCCACACCAAAGATGTAGAGATAAATGAAAAAAGCCGTTAATCCCAATGCCGGTAACAGAATGGTTTTCCAAGTGATTCTGAATTTCCTTGAATCCATGCTCGGCTACACCTAACAATGAAAGCAAAAGGTTTTGGAATTAGCTAATATACTTTACCCATTTCCACCGTAACACGCAATTCCCAAAATATGTATGAAGAAAGTTATAAGGAACGTGTTGCAGATCAAGAAGATGGGTATCGCCATGCTGAAGAGGGAAGAAGCCCTAGATTTGATTAATGAAAACATTGCGAAAAGGAATATTGTTTATCACATGATTGCCGTGGAGGCTGTTATGAGGAGTCTGGCGAGGTTTTTAGGTGAGGATGAAGACTTGTGGGGGCTAACTGGTTTGGTTCATGATATTGATTACGAGAAGATAGGAGATGCTTGGGAGAAGCATGGTGTTTTGGCTGAGGAGATTTTGAACGGTATGGTTTCGGAGGAGGTTATCAGAGCTATTAAAGCTCATAATTTTGAGCGCACTAATGTTGCTCCGGAGAGCAGGATGGAAAAGGGTTTAATTGCTTGCGATGCCATCTCAGGTTTGTTAGTTGCTTGTGCTTTGGTTATGCCTTCAAAGAAGATGGTAGAGGTAAAGATTAAAACAATCAAGAAAAAATTCAAGGACAAAGACTTTGCCAGAGGAGTTGATAGAGAAAGAATTCTTTTCTGCGAGAAAATTGGAGTTCCCAAAGAAGAATTCTTTCAAATAGCCTTGGACGGACTCAAAAAATATGCAGCAAAAATAGGACTATAAAACCCGTCAGCACATTTTCCGAAGCAGGCCATCGCAAATTACCTAGTTTACCGTTTTAAAAATCATTGAAAGCGAGAGATGATGCTTCCGCTATCAAATCAGCAACTCGAGAAACCTTAGAGTTCCAAACTTTTCTCGTGGGAAAATGTCAAGCACCAATCACTTTTACTTCTTCCACGCGAAGCGATGGAACCACCGCGTTCACAAACTTTCTGGTTTCTTTACTTATACCAGAGATTCGTTTGAACCAGTCAAAAGCAATGCCTGAAACCATGCCGCCTTTTATCGGATGTTGTATCTCTCCGTTTTCAATAAAGAACGCATGGGAAAGTTGGGCGCTAATCATTCCAGAACCTGGCTGAGCGAATCCAGCCATAGATTCAACTAAGACACCTTTCACGGTTTCAGACACTAACTCCTCTTTCGTCTTGCTTCCGTGCTGGATTATTAGATTTGATGGGTGAATCTGCGGTTTAGTTCGGTAACCATTACCAATTATTGCACTGACCATATTAAATCCACCAATGAACCGTGACGCGTTCCCCGTGTTCCTTGTTTTCAAAGCGTTTGCAGAAGTAGCATTGTGAAAAAAACCTTCAGCTTTACCCTTTTTTATCAGAATCGTGTTTTGAGAATCGTAGCCTTCATCGTCGAAACTTCTCGAAGAAAACCCTTTTTCAAGAACAGCGTTGTCCTCTACCGTAAAATTCTCAGAAGC
>DAOVQA010000133.1:0-3851 GCA_030628925.1 Candidatus Bathyarchaeota archaeon
AGTTATTAGATGGCGTACGTTTCATCCCAAATGGAGCCATTGTCAGCTCAATTTGCATGAGACTACCAAGTGGAACCGTGGAAAAATCAGAAACGACACTACGGTTTAAAGGACATCCAGTTTACAAACAGTTTTCAATATAAAATCCTCATTCACCAAAAGTTACAAAGATCGTGAAGCTAACCTAACAGGCAATCAACGCAATATGAAGATGATTAGTGCTTGTTCTAGTTCTTCCTTCGGAAACTGTTAACAAAACTGTAATCACTAATACCAAACTTATGACGGCAACGGCAACGAAGAAACTGAATGAGCAAACCTACAACTCGAAAATCTTCATGGGGCTGCCCGGATTTGAACCGGGGTCCCTAGCGCCCGAGGCTAAGAGCCTAGACCAAGCTAGCCGACAGCCCCAAATACGTAGTCTAGACACTCTCAAAGATAATTTGCCATTAATCATAAAAACCTTAACTAAAATTCAGCATCTAAGCGTGTGCAGTCAGCCTCTTGAACTTCCATGCAAATTAGAAACTTGAGCGATGGATTCAGAATGTTCTTTTAGGCAAAAAATAGGAATTATCGCCTTCTTCTGGTACCACACTGGAGTACTTTCGGGCAGATTAGACATTCATCCGGGATGGGTGCATCCTTTGGTATTGAGTTTAAGAAGCCGAAATATCGAGCGCACTTTGCTGGCGAGTCAAAAACTTTTGGATATTCAGTTGCCTTAATATCCACGATTTTCATGTTTTCTACTAGTATGTCTATTTTTGAGTTGCAGAAGGGACAGGCATAGTAGTTTTCCCTAGGCATCGTAGAAATGTCAGTTAAAACCGTTGGCTTATCAAAGGTTTTTCCACACCCATTGTATGGACATCTTAGTTTTTCCTTGTGAAAGTGTAGTTGCATGACTCATCCCTTTTGGGAGTTTACTTCTACTATATATCGCTAATCTTAATATTTAATAAACATTTCTGTTTACACGTACAACAAAAATACAGAACAATCAACCACAAAACCGAAGAATCCCCAGCATTTGCAGGCAACAGAAGCCAGCAGCCTCCTAAATATTCCAAATGCCTAGATCAATAGCAATCCAACAATTCAATTGAAACCTCCATCACGGAAAAAATGATGAAACATTTCAAATCCGCCACTGCGATACAACCAAGCGAACTTAAGAAGCTTAGAATAAATTCGCCAATTATTGCTTGACAGGAAATAAAGATTTTTATGAATTCAAAATCAAGCTTAATCGAAAGCCTCGGCCGGGCTTTGATCCCGGGGCCTGCGGCTTACGAGGCCGCCGCTCTACAAGACTGAGCTACCGAGGCACATGTGTTTAATGAAGAAACAAAAGCAGATTTTAAATGTTCGGAGAACAACAGGTGAAGTTAGAATTTTTTCGCGCCCCATTCTATTGTACAACCTTGAACCCGATTTTTCTCAAGGTTTTATAGCTTTTTTCAGGATAAAATCATCGACACTTGATTATTTTTTCGTACCTTCTGCTCTAAGCATTTCCAAATCATGTAGCATTAATCTTCTACGTGATTATTTCAATCAATACATTGGGCTGCATAGTTTTCCCAATCCCAAGCATGTACTACGTCTAGCACACCAATCCAACTGACTCAACAGCACTTTTGACAAATCTTCCAATGCTTAACACATCCATTCCCCTTTCTCTTAGTCAAACTGACATTCTGAAACGTAGATGGTGCTAACTTTTAAACGTGGACGAGAATATTCTAACGTCTCAGGTGGAAGAATGTCCGTTTCTAGACGTTTCGGTGAACGTGATATTATCAATACGATTTGGGAAAATTTGGATATGATGCCTGGACTTCCTGTTCCCTTCGGTGATGACGTCTCCGCTGTGGAAATTGGGAGGGGGCATCTTATTGTGTTGAAGACGGATATGCTTGTAGATAAGACTGATGTTCCGCCGAATATGAGTCTCTGGCAGGCTTCTCGCAAAGCCGTTGTCATGAACATTAGCGATTTCGCTGCGAAAGGCGTGAAACCAACAGCTATGCTTGTTTCCCTTGGACTTCCTAAAAAGCTCGCAACAAAAGAGAATGCTGAGCAAATTGGAAAAGGCTTGAATGCTGGGGCACGTGAATATGACGCATACATCATTGGCGGAGATACGAACGAAGCCGCAGACCTAGTGATTAGCATTGCGCTTTTTGGAACAGTTAAGGATAACTCGTTAATGTTGAGGAGTGGAGCAAGATCAGGAGATCTGGTTGCAGTGACGGGTTTTTTTGGAAAAACAGCCTCCGGCCTGAAAATCCTAACTGAAAACTTCAACGCACCGGAGAAAATTGCCAAAACTCTTGTCGATTCGGTTTTGATGCCTCATGCCCGATTAGAAGAAGGCTTAGCCTTAAGTCAAACCAAAGCCGTTACAGCCTCCATAGATTCAAGTGACGGCCTAGCATGGAGCCTTCATGAGATCGCGAAGGCAAGTAACGTTGGCTTCCTAATTAATAATCTTCCATCAGCTAAAGAGGTGGAAAGATTCGCGGAAATCAACAAGCTAAACAAGCTGGAGTTGACGCTTTATGGAGGAGAAGAATACGAACTCGTCCTAACGATAAAACCTAAGCTTTGGAAGAAAGCAGAAAAAGCTGTAGAAAATATTGGCGGAAAACTCTTGCAAATTGGAAAGGTTATCGCTGAAAAACAAGTTCTCTTAGAAATCGATGGGAAAAGGCGCATGATCGAGTCGCGGGGCTGGGAGCACTTCAAAAACGTCAAGGTCTAACTGTGAAGTGAACCACATTATAGTTGATCGCCTCATGTCTGACCTAACCAGTTATCCAACGGTTCAGCGCACGCTATTAGGATTACAGAGGATGGAGCCAAAGCCTTTCGCATTTACTCTGGAAAGGTTTGAAAAGCTGTGGGAAACAGAAGAATCGCGGACGGAATGTGATTAAAAACCAATCGATTCCACAGAGTTTCTAGCTGAAAAACTTCAGGTTACATGTTAGTTTCGGTTTCTTATAGGGAAAAGTTTTAAGAGGGATTAGTTGCTTTTCTTTTAATCTCAGTTCACGTTTTAGCTTTCTGGGTGAAAACTGTGCTAGATTATTTCTTTTTGATGGGGCGTCTGCGTCTACGCTTTTTAACAATAGTTACTGATTTCGTTTGATTTAGCTGTCGGATTTGAGCGTTCGGAAAAACTCGTTTAATCTCTCTTTCTATTTTGGATATATCAACTTCTCCATAAGTTTTCAAGTCAATTATGGGTTTTTCATTTTCGTCATAGTCTACGGAAATTGTGTATCCTGAGCCAACTTCAATCTGTGTCGGTTCTAAGACGAACCCTAACTCTTCAGCGTCTAATTCGACACGGCTCTCTAGTTCATGTTTACTCCTACGCTCGGGCATAACGATCACAAATCAAAGAAAAGAAGGGTGAAGATTAAAAGGTTCTTATGCTTGAATTAGAATTAGGTATACGTACACAGCGTATCAGTGAAGCACCATTTTATCTTCGTATTTTTTAAGGTGCTGTGTGGTTTCAGAGACATTCATAAAGAGTTTGTTGACCCTTTCCACATCTTCAACTGTAACATCCTTGTGTTTGACGCTTTTAACATTTTGAGAAGCCAATCTCAGCAGTTGAGCCGAGTATCTTAGGAGATGCGCGCGCAAAATATAGAACTCGTTGCGCTCGTGCTTTGGTTCTAAATTACAGCTCTCCTATCCAGCAGGTAATTTACGATGTTTATGCATGAAGCTGCCAAGTAAAGCTGTTTTCCAAGGGAAACCTTTTTGCCATAGCGTAAAGCAAATCCTTCAGCTTTTCTCGGCAATCCAATGTGGTCTCCTAAAAC
>DAOVQA010000045.1:0-7714 GCA_030628925.1 Candidatus Bathyarchaeota archaeon
AATGGAAGCATATTCAAACCCTAATGTTTTCTCCATGGCCTTTAACGTCACTTTATAAACATTTTCTAAACTCTCTGCCATGTTCAAGCTCTGACCATACTTATTCAGTGCAGAAAGCCTCACTTCAAAACGTTTCCTTTCATTTTCCATCTTTTTTCGTTCAGTGACATCTCTGAATATTCCTTGAATCAGTTTTTTACCCCTAAACTTGAAGACGTTAGCTTTGATTGCAACCTCTTTGATTTCACCCTTTTTCGTGATAACCTGTGTCTCCAAGACCCCCCCTTCCTTTTCTTTGAGATGTTGCTTGAAAGTGCTGCTGAACTCCCCTTGAATTCTCTCAGCAGGATGAAGGATACGCTGATGCTTACCAATCAGCTCCGATTTTTTTCTACCCACCAACTCCAACGCTGCACGATTACAATCAACAATTATGCCAGTCTCAGCATCGGCCACAAAAATAGCATCCATCGCCTCCTCAAACTGCCGTCTATACTTCTCCTCAGACTCCTTAAGTGCCTGCTCTATCTTCTTACGTTCAGTGATGTCGAAGGCCATCCCGAATTGAACATGTTTGTCCCCGAGCCATTTGATCGCTTTACTAGTACACCTATACCAGCGTTTGTTCCTTTCGTTTTGGTTCTCCCATACATAGGTTTTCCCGAGGTTTTCTCCAAAGATGTATTTATCAGTGCAGAAGGTGCATGGATGATCTAGGTCATGGAAAATCTTGTGGCATTTCTTGCCTAGAATTTTCTCGCCAGCCAGCTTCTTGAGTTCATCGTTGGCAAAGAGTATCACATGAGTCTGAGGGTCTAAAACGAATACTGGCTCAGTTATTCCATCAAAAAGTGCACGTAGCTTTCTCAGTGCATGTTCTTTGTTATTGCGAACTTTATTCTTCTCCATTTATGCATCCCTCTTCAGTAACAAACGTTCCTTTGCGTTATTCACGTATGCCAAGAAGTTCCAGCTTTCCACTTCTTCGAATTCCAGCCCCAATTTTTCGTAAAGTCGCTTTGCAATGAGCTTCTCAAGGTAACATGCTCCAGGCCCGAAAATCTTTCCCAACGCTTTTGCAAATTCTGTCAAGTTTGCTGGAATGTTATCTTTCCTTATTTCAAAGGAAGTTTCAAGATGAAACAAAATAGCTTGCTTTGGCGAATCCCCTAGGGAAGATAAGCCTTCTTCAACGGCTTCTAAAAGGATTTTTCTAAGGTTATTTTGAGGCAAGCAAATTCCCCGAGGGTTTAATGGTAGGAGTCTTGGAAATGAAAGTTAATGGAGCTTTGATAAATCCTTTGTGAACTGTGGATATGTATTTCTGAAAACCTATTTTTAGGATGGTTCTTAACGTTTCTTTCTCTTCTTCAGAAAGCTACATTTTGCAGCTGTAACATACTCGGCAAATATGAGCTCTTTGTTTTTGTTCCATTGAAGAGGCCGCCCGGTTTTTTCATAGAGTTGTTTCATTATCAGAATCTCGAGAAATTGGGCTCCTGCCCCAAAGATTTTCTCAAGTCCCTCTGCGAAATCTTCAATGTGTTGAGGGATTTCAGTTCTTTCTATTTTGAATTTTTTTTCAAGGTGAAAGTAGATTGATTGCCTAGCAGAGTCTCCAAGAGAGGCTAGAGCCTCATCTACCGCTTCAATCAGAAGTTTTTCGAAGCCATTCTTTGCCAACTTTCAGCTTCTCCAGTCTTATAAAGGTAAGAGATACCTTTAGGACTCTATAACTTCCTATGGATTTTTAAAGTTAATTCTTGGTTACGGTGATTTCTACCTTAAATTCGCATTAGAGTGTGTGTTGTATTAGGCTGGAATAGAGGGGGTTGCAGCGCGCCCACAAACCTGCTTCTTCTGATCACAGAGTAAGACTTGCTCAGACGTGCTCTGATGGCTATGGCACCGTGCCTTGAAATTGTTGTTCTGTATCTTAAGCATATAATTCATTCTTAATTTGGAAATCATGCTTGGTAATTGATTTGGAATAAGAATTGTTGGTTCATAAGCTTTTTCCATAAGCTTCTTCGAATTGGAAGCAGAGTAAGGTTTGGTCTGGCTTTGATAGAAAAGGATGTTATCCTCTGGAAAGTTGAATCTGTCACCCTTATTTTCATAGTGGTTTGTGTTTCCCTTTCTCTTTATCTAACCTTTCTTTCCGTTCAAATATTCGATGATAACTTGAGTAAACAGCTTGTGGCATTTGCTGTTTTCTTCCTAGTAACTGGAATAGTCATTTTTGCAGCATTAACAGTTCACTTAGGAATAAAAAAAGTAGTTTCACGAACAGAAGATGTTGTGAAAAAGTGAGAAACCAAATAGTGAAAACGGAGCTTTGAACAACGAAGATTCAGTTTCCTGTGGAAACTTTAATTGCCCATTTCAAATAGTAGTAGACTCGCGAACGTGGCTGAAACGCCGTGATTTCTCATCTTGCCTCTGTAGTTTTCAACACACAGTCAATTGAATGTTTATGAATCATCTCAGCTGAATCGAGTTTGGGTCATGTGGTTATCGGGTGTACGTAGAATGTGAAGTGTTACCATTTACAAGTCATGAATTTGAATTGCATTTATATTGTAGAAAGCGTGGACGCTTTGTTTTCTCTTTCTAGATGAATCAATGAGTTTTGCTGTTTGTATTTCTCAAGTCGTGTAGGTGTGTTGTAGTTTAGTTGGACAATATGGGAGAAAGATTTATTAAGACTTCAGATATCGGAAACGCTGTGATGATTCATGAGAACAAATCCAAGAACTGGTCCA
This sequence comes from Candidatus Bathyarchaeota archaeon, assembly GCA_030628925.1. GTDB lineage: Archaea > Thermoproteota > Bathyarchaeia > Bathyarchaeales > Bathycorpusculaceae > SOJA01. The sequence continues at coordinate 2,766 of DAOVQA010000045.1, forward strand.
TACAAGATGAAGGAACATCCAGAAGCTGAAAACAAAATGGCTTACCTCTTCATGTGGAACTTTTTGATTCATAGGTCGAGTTAAGAACTGAGCACTGTTAGCTTTCCGTCTGTTTCTTTGCTTCATTCAAATGCTAAACCACTCTACCAATTGCTGTCATTAGCTAACAGCTCAAAGCCATTTTTTTCACAGATGTTTTTCTTACACTTACCATACATAAAGAATCAAGTGGAATTAGTGTTCAAATGTAAAAGAATGGTTACGTAAGACGAGGAAACACATGTTATTCAATATGACATGAGTCTTTGCCTACAGGTTCAACAAAAAGCAAGATTACTGATATGCAGAACCTCCAGTTAACTTGAAAGAGCACACGTGAAAGCGGGTGCATTTAATAATATGGCACATGGAATTTTTCTAGCATTACAGCTTCTACCTTTGAAAAATCAGAATAGTGAAAATGCTTTGCTTAGGTAAAGGCATATATTTGTCTGCGTGACTAGAAGCTTTCACAATTAAATGTCTTAAGGCGAAAAGGATGACTCTTATCGACAAAATAAACAGGCTGACAAAAGAGAAGAATGCAATTATTTTGGCTCATAATTATCAGCGGCCAGAGATTCAAGACATTGCAGACTATGTTGGAGATAGCATAGGGTTGAGCAGGAGAGCCATGGAAGAAGAAAATGCAAAGATTATAGTGTTTTCAGCCGTGGATTTTATGGCAGAATCTGCAGCTGTTTTGAACCCGGAAAAAAAGGTTTTGTTGCCTACGCCTGGCGCTCGTTGCCCCATGGCTCAGATGCTTACTGTCAACGAAATTAAAAGGTGGAAGGTGCTTTACCCACTTGTGCCTGTGGTTTTGTATGTGAACACTTTGGCTTCAACCAAAGCCTACTGTGATATATGTTGTACTTCGGCAAATGCTGTAGAAGTTGTGAATTCCGTGAATGCTGAAACAGTGCTTTTCGGACCAGACCACAACTTGGCTGAGTATGTTCGTAGGAAGACGGGGAAAACAATTATTCCGATTCCCGAGAGAGGTTTCTGTCCTACTCATCTGCTTTTCCAGCCTGAAGATGTGCAAGCACTTAAAATGAAGTATCCAGACGCCGTTGTTATAGTTCATCCTGAATGCACCGTTGAGATGCAGAACATAGCCGATTTTATTGGAAGCACCTCGCAGATGTGTAGGTATGTAAGAAAGAGTAATGCAAAAACTTTCATTGTTGCCACTGAGGGGGGAATTATTCATCGCTTAAAAAAGGAGAACCCTGGAAAACAGTTCATCTTGGCCTATGAGGATGCTGTTTGTCCAAACATGAAGCTAAACACTCTTGAAAGGATTTATACATCCTTGAAGGAGGAAAAATATGTGGTTACCGTTCCTGAGCCCGTAGCGAAAAAAGCTCGCAAAGTGCTGGAAAAAATGTTCGAGTTAGAAACTAAGTGAGATGGGCTATGTTCGAAGAAGAGTTGGCGAAAGAAGAATTTCGGATTTGTCAGAAGCTTGTGAAAGACTTTGAACCTTGTAGTATTCAGTCTCTATTCATTCGAGCAAACTTGGTACTGCAGATTCTAGGCTGTTTACGTGATAATTGCATTATTTGAAGAGTGTTAGTGAGGTAGATTAGGAAATGAGTGATGAACACAAACAATTTATATTTGAGGAAGATGAAGAATTGAGGCGTATAAAGGAAAAGAAGTTAAAGGAACTTATGAGACTGAAGGAGAAAAAGCAGGAAATGAGCACAAAACCAGTTCACGTGACTGATTTGAATTTCAATGAAAATATCCACAAACACACGTTAGCTTTAATTGATTGTTGGGCGTCATGGTGTGGTCCATGCCTAGTCGTAGCTCCGATAATTGAAGAGTTGGCGATGGAATATACTGGAAAAGCCTTTGTTGGAAAACTTAATGTTGATGTGAATCCTAAAACTGCAGAACGTTTCCAAATCTTCAGTATTCCAACGTTGCTGATAATTAAGAATGGGAAAGAAGTGGACAGAATCGTCGGGGTTGTCCCTAAAGACCATATTGAAACACTGTTGAGAAAGCATTTGGAGTAAAAACTATGGATATTCAGGAACGCAGAATAATAGGTGCGCTTCTGCTGCTTTTAGGCTTGTCCTGTTTAGCTGTAGGCATATATCGAGGCCAGCTGGATGAAATAGTTGAGATGCTGCAGACGGCTTTCAAAACAGTGGCTTAGGGCTTTTGGAATAGACTGGATTTTTTTATGGTTGCTCTAGGGGTTGATGAGTGAGTTGGGTTCAATAATTGAGAGTGGAAATGCAGAAAGTGAGGCGATTTTGGAAGTAGCTAAACTCATGCTAGTTGCTGCGCGGACTGCTCCTAAGTCGGGAGGTGTAGATGATATTTTGGCCCTGATTGTTTTCGGTGAGAAGAAAGATACTATAGCTGATAAAATGGAAGAGATAGCTGAAGAGCGAGGAATTGAGGGTTTCAGGCGTGATGCGGGAAATGTTAGAGGTTCAGAGGCGGTGGTTTTGATTGGAGTGCGGGGAAACAAAAGTTTTGGACTGAACTGTGGAGCGTGTGGCTATATGAACTGTATAGAATTTGATGAAGTTCAGAAAGGATTTGGCGAAGATTTTCTTGGTCCAACGTGTCTTTTTAAGGCTTTAGATCTGGGTATAGCCTTAGGTTCAGCTGTGAAAACTGCAAGTGTGTTGAACGTTGATAGTCGCATAATGTATCGTGTTGGTACAGCTGCTTTGAAGTTGAGTTTGTTGCCTGAGGCGTCGGTTGTTATGGGGATTCCAGTTTCAGTAAAGGGTAAAAGTATTTATTTTGACCGTTCCAAGTGAGTTCTTTTTTTAGGTTTAATCCTTCGTTTTTTCATACATCTTCTCCAGGGTCCAGCGTATGCTTGATTTGAGTTCTCTTAGACGGTTAGTGTCAAAATTCTTGATCACTAGCTCATGGATTTTATCGTTTTCTTGGAGAATGTTGTAGGAGAAGATTTTGTCGGGTGTTAACTGTCCGTTTCTGGCTAGTTCACTGTCTTTTTCCTGCATTTTTGCCAGCACCCTTTCTATGAGGAATTGTGTGAATGGAGGTGTGTTGATGTTGAAGTGTTTGTCTTCAGCCATGATGACGTGCAGCGAATCGTGGTTTATGTGCATGTTTGCTAGGGGTTCGCCTGTGACAGTTTTCAGCTGGTTTGCATCTTCGTATTGTAGGGGAGGTTGAACCATCTCCTCTTTTTTCACTGCTGAAACTTCTGTTGCGGCTGGGGTCTTTTTGATTTCCGCACGTTTGAATCCTTTTTCCAGCAGTATTGAATTTACGGTTTCAAGCATTAGTCTTTGTTCGTCGAGTTCAGATTCTAGTTCTTCAACTCTTTTTTCAAGTTTTTTCTTGAATGCTACGAGTTTTTTTATTTTTTCTGCGTCTAAAGACATGGTCTTCACAGTCTTACTTTAGAGGTCCTTTCCTTATCAAGCCTTTGACGCGTAAACCTAAAATTTAAGTTGTTGTTAGGCGAGTGTTGTGATTTCTTGTTTTTCAGAATCAATTTCTGGGCTGAAAATTGGTTGAAGTTTGACCTTTAGATCCTTCTTGAGGAATTTTTCAAACTCTTGGAAAACAGGGCTATCTGTATTGTTAAGTTTAAAGCCTAGGTTTTTTCCTTCTGATATCGGGCTTAGGTTGTAGAGAGCTATTCTCTTGGAAAAGTCGGGGTTCTCAGAAATTGTTTTAGCCAATGTTTTTGGTGGTGTTTCCGAGAGCAGCCACGCAATGTAAGATGCTTTGACAACACGGTAAGATAAGCCCTCTCGAACAACGCATTTTCTGTTTGTGGTTATGCTTTTGAAGGATGAAGGATGAACACTCTTTGCCCATACAAAGTTGTGATATCCATTGTCGGTTTCAATCCAATCGTCTTTTTCAGAGGTTTTCCAACTATGATACTTGCATAAATTCTTGAATTGTTCAACGATTTCCCGAATCTTAGGAGTCTTCATCTCTTGATCACACGCCTCTACTGATAGTATCTTCTAGAACAATATTCTATAATGCAAGCCGTAAATTTAAACTTATTTGTCGGTTTATCCGAAAAAATGTAGGGAATATAGTATTAAGCTTGGAAATTTGTCGTTGCATCTGATTTTTTCGCGCATTTTTACGGAACAGCTCTCTGGGTGAAAATTGATTGATGAAGCTAGGAGCATCTATGGTTTCCGGGCAGCAAAAATAATTAGTACAAAGGCACATAGGTTTGTGAAAGGCAGAAGGTGAACTTTGAAATTTAAAAATAACGTTGTTTCCTTGGATGCTATAGATTTGAGAATTTTGGAGATTTTGCAAGAGGATGCTAGGCAGACATATACGGCCATAGGTGAACGGTTGGGAATAGCTCACTCGACGGTTTATGACAGAATGAAAAGAATGGAGCGACATGGGATCATTGAGAAATACACAGCTGTAATAGATTTTGAAAAGGCTGGAGCTAAAAATATCACAGCTATAATGACTGTTTTTACAGATCCTAAGAAAAGTGAGAGGATTGCGGAAAAACTATGTGAGGCACCGCAAATGCTAGAAGTTTATACGTCCCTTTCCGAAGAGCTTTTAATCATAGCAAAAGTTGTTGCAGAAAATCAAGAAAGCTTACATGAATTCATTGCCAGTTCAGTTGCTCCATTGCCTGGGGTTTTAAGGATTCGCACGTCGATGATTACAAAGAAGTTTAAGGAAACACAACTTTCAATCACCAATAACCCTGAGAAGTTAACATTTATAAAAGAAAGACATACTAAATAGGAGGAAACAAATGGTGAATGAGAAAATGAAATCAAGAATTCTCAGGCCCCTTGCAAGAGAAAAAGCATTTTATTTCTTCACTTCCATTGGAAATTATACAGGTGAAAGTGCAGCTTCGCTGAAGGAGTTTATGGATAAAGTAGGTGAAGTAAATG
>DAOVQA010000048.1:0-7511 GCA_030628925.1 Candidatus Bathyarchaeota archaeon
CTGTAAACAAAGCAGTGATCGCACTCGAAATTACACTTGTAAGTTAGAAGAATATCCAGCTCATTTATTGGCATAGTTATTACTAAAGATGTTAAGTATACATATCTAACTGCCAAATATGCGTCCTGAACAACACAAAAGAGGATTTGCGGGAGGCATCTGGAGTGAAATTTTAGTCCATACTAGAGAACATCCGCGTGGCTGGTTGAGTCTCTAAGAAGTATTTGCTATTGAAGACACGCACGTTCTTATTGGTTTCAATTCATGCTTCGGAGAGAACAATTATGTTGTTGTCCATATCGAGCATTATGGCGGTTCTGCCGCCCCAACCTTGTTCTTTTGGTTCAGTGAGGAATTCTACGCCTTTTTCTTTTAGGATTCCATAGGTTTCATCAAGGTTTTCAACTTCGAAATAAAGAACAGAAGTTGCAGTGGGTGCCTCTCTGTCATGTTTCATCTTACCTGCAGCGTATCTCAGCACGCAAAGTGAACAGCTGGTACAAAGCTTTGCACCCTTTCTACTCCTTTTTGTACCGCTAGCTGCAAGGGCAAACCTTGTCCCTCCCACATCAAAAGCCGTCCACACAGGGTGTTCATAAGTTTTCTTTAGCCCCAAGGTGTTCTGATAGAAAGCCACAGCCCTTTTCATATCTGACACGGGGAGTTCTACACAACCTATTCGCTTAATCATAATGTTTCATCAAATGCCCTTTCGCCTCATAATCCTTATAAAACGCACGCACGATACAGTCGATATGTTCTCTTTAGAAGAAAAAAAGGAGCTTTTGCAGCATACATCGCCACTTCGTAAGCCTAAAAACTTACGCTTTTTGATCGAAAAAGTGAAAAGCCGATAGATTGTATAGTTGGTTCCAACGACAGGATGTGTTAAGGTGTTTTCAGATTTCGGAAAAATAGCCTTAGAAGAGGCAGGGAAAAAAGGAGCTTCCTACGCGGATATTAGAATAAGCGAAATACTCCGAGAAGTCTTGACAGTGAAGAATGGTGAACCAGAGGCAGTTAACTTTTTACAGACGAAAGGGTTCGGTGTGAGGGTAGTTGCAGATGGAGCGTGGGGTTTTGCTGGTTCAGTTGATATAAACAAGGAGGAAATCATGCGGACAGTTGAAAAAGCTGTCAGCATTGCGAGGGCAAGCGCTTTGTTGAAGAAGAAGGAAGCGGTTTTAATCCGTGAAGAAGCTAGAGAAGACCAGTATGTTAGCAGTTTTCAGAAAGATCCGTTTGAAATTCCAGTGGAGGAAAAGTTGGATGTGCTTGTTCAAGCTGGGCGAATCCTTAAGGAACAGTCTCCGCTGATAAAAGCTGCTTATACCTATTATCGCGGATATAGAGAGAACAAGCTTTTCATGAACAGTGAAGGTGCCAAGATCAATCAACAGACGACGTGGTGTGGCGGAGGACTATCAGCCATAGCTGTTAGAAATGGAGAAATGCAAACACGGTCGTATCCAAGCTCTTTCGGAGGCAACAATGCCACAAGCGGCTATGAATTCTTTGAATCTTTCGCATTGGTTGATCATGCAAAGGAAACAGGGCAGGAGCTTCTGAAGCTTTTTGAGGCTGAAAAATGCCCTTCAGGAGAGATAGACCTGGTTCTAACAGGGGACCAGCTGGCTTTGCAAATCCATGAAAGCTGCGGGCACCCAACCGAACTCGACCGAGCGTTAGGTACAGAGGCTGACTATGCTGGAACAAGTTTTCTAACACCTGAGAAACTGGGAAACTTCCAATACGGTTCTGAAAAAGTAAGTATAGTGGCTGATGCTACCGTTCCACATGGGCTTGGAACGTTCGGTTACGATGATGAGGGAACAAGAGCCAAAAGAGTGTACTTGGTGAAGAAAGGCTTGTTTGTAGGATATCAAAGCTCTCGTGAAACTGCTGCTGAATTGGATCTTGAAGAAAGCAGCGGTGGAATGCGAGCGGACTCGCCTTTAGCTCTGCCCCTAATACGCATGACAAACATTAACTTGCTTCCTGGAGACTGGAAATCTGAAGAAGTTGTCGAAGACACAAAAGACGGTGTCTTGATGTTGACTAATCGTTCATGGAGCATAGACGATAGACGCATAAACTTTCAGTTCGGCACGGAAATCGGCTGGAGAATAAGGAATGGAAGCAAAGAAAACATGGTTAAGAACCCAACTTACATGGGTGTTACCCCACGGTTTTGGGGTTCATGCGACGCTGTAAGCAAAGACGATTGGATAATGCATGGTGTGCCAAACTGCGGCAAAGGTGTGCCAAGTCAAGTAATGCACGTTGGACATGGGTGTGGAACCGCAAGATTCTGCAAAGTTCGTGTTGGATTAATGTAGAGAGGTGGAAAGTGTGGTTACAGAAAGATTGTTGGAAATCGCGGAGAAAACCGTACAAGATGCTATGAAACAAAATGTTGATCAAGCGCAAGCTTCAGCGTTTCTACTCGACACGGCATTGACACGGTTTGCGAATTCTCAGATACATCAGAATGTTGCAACAAAAAAGGGTGGAGTACTGATCAAGATAGTGCTAAACAAGCAGATCAGCAACACACGCGTCAACACCTTGGAAGAAGAAGAAATTAGAAAAGCTGTAGCGCAAGCAGTGAAAATCGCAAAAGCTTCACCCCCAAACAAACACTTCAAAAGCCTACCAGAACCAGAGCCTTGGACTCCTATTGAAGGAGTCTTCGACGAGGAAACAGCATATTGCACGCCCAAATATAGAGCAGAAAGAGTTAAAGAAGCAATTGAAACTGCACATTCAAAATCATCGATTGTTAAAGCTGTTGCAGGCTACTTCTCAACTGGTTCAATGGCTTTTGCAGTTGCAAATTCACTGGGCGTATTAGCAGGAGCTACAGTAGCCTCGGCAAACATGAAAACCACGGTTATATCGAAATCCGGAACTTCAGAAGGTTTTGGAACTGCTGAAAAATATTCAAGATGTATCAAAGACATTCAACCAATTGTTTTAGCTGAAGATGCTGCTGAAAAATCCTTGAAAAGCATAAACCCGATCAAACTGTCTCCAGGCGAGTACCAGGTTGTCTTGTCGCCTTTGGCTTCTGCTACGCTTTTAATGTACTTAGGCTATCTAGGTTTTTCAGCGATTTCATATCAAGATGGGCGATCCTTCGTCAAGTATTGTCTAAACCAGCAAGTTTTTGATAGCAAGCTTAACGTTAAAGATGATGCTAGAGATTTGCGAACACTTTATGCAATGCCGATTGACGGTGAAGGAGTCCCAAAAAAGGCTTTGCAGCTTATAAAAGATGGAGTTGTTTCGGAACAAAGCATATGCTATAACTCTTTCACAGCTGGAAAGGAAGATAAGAAAAGCACCGGACACGCGTTGCCCCCTATCAGCGATTTCTATTCTGAATGGCCTATGCCCTTCAACCTAATTATGAAACCGGGAGATGCCACTTTGGAGGAGGAGATAGCTGAGACAAAACGTGGAATATTCATTACAACATTTCATTACGTGAATCCTGTTGAACCTGCAAAGATCATCTTAACAGGACTTACAAGAGATGGAACCTTTCTAATAGAAAACGGTGAAATTTCCAAGCCTATTGTGAATATGCGATTCACTGATAGTATGCTTTCAGCTTTGAAGAACATACCGATGATTGGCAAAGAACTTGAAATGGTTGAACAAACAACCGTTCCTTCAATGAAGCTTGAAAAACTAAGATTCGTAGGTGTATCCGCCTACTAACACCTTTTTTCTTTTTAGCATTAGCAACCCTTATAATTCTTCATCACTATTGCTTTGATCTTGAGCATCAGATTTAGGGGATCCACCGAAATTTCTGCCTAACCAAGGTTCTATCCAAGAATAATGCCGTGGTTTAGAACAAAATGTTCTGAACTTAGCAAGGTAGTGCGTACCAATTGGAGGAATTCAGTTGTGAAAGAGATAGAAGGGTTATGCACTGAAAGGTGCAAAAATGCTCGTCAAACGCGAAGCACGACTTCATGAACATACTGCTTCATTATTTCGGCGAAATTGGCGATAACATCAGCAGCGTATGGCTTGACATTGCTAAACGTTTTATCCAACGTATCAACAGGAATGAATTGTTGAAACGCAAAACGTTTTCCACCCTTGACAATTTCGCCCATCTTTGGAATATCCTCGGTATCAACGAAGCCTGGAACAACCACAGCTCTGAATTCGTATTCAACTTTTCCATTCTTCAAGATATCAACTGTGCGCAAGAAATCAACGGTGTCTTTTGCTCCTAAACGTCCATATTTTTCCAATGAAGTTTTCACATCTAAAGCAACATAATCAACGTAAAGCAGACATTCTTTTAGAACTTCTGGGAAAAAACCGTTAGTATCCAGCTTGACTACAAAGCCTTTTTCCTTAAGCTTTTTCAGAAATTTCGGAATTTCCTTATGCACCGTCGGTTCTCCACCTGTTATTACTACAGCGTTCACGTATTTTCTGCGTTTTTCAAGAAGTTGTAGGACTGTTACTTCGTTGAGGAATGGAGGCTTAGGATCTAACACTATTCGCCAATTGTGACAGTAAGGGCAGCGCAAATTACAGTCAGGCGTGAAAAGCACAGTTGCCAGTCTATCTGGGAAATCTATCAGGCTTGTTTTTTTGATGCCACTGAACTTCATACAGTCTTCACTTAAGCAGCTATAGGTGCCAAAACAACAGATTTATCAAAGCTTCTACGAATGGCGAATTCCGCCTGTTTACCATCATTCCACTGGTCAACCGGTCTGAGATAGCCAACAACCCTTGAGTAAACCTCGCATCTTGCTCCGCACATTGGACATTGCTTGTGTTCACCGCTTACGTATGCATGAGTCGGGCAAATGCTGAATGTAGGCGTTAAAGTGAAGTATGGCAGATGAGAATTCCAAGCCACTTTCTTAGCAAGCTCAGCCGCTGCCTTCCACGAGTAAACTCTCTCACCAAGGTATATGTGGAAGACTGTTCCACCAGTGTAAAGCGTCTGCAGCTTGTCCTGATGATCTAATGCCTCAAACAAGTCTACTTCATAATCAACTGGCAGCTGTGAAGAATTGGTATAGAAGGGTTCAACGCTTTTTGAAAGGTATTTCTCATTAGCCACAATTATATCCGGATATTTCCTCTTATCTAAGCGGGCAAGCCTGTAAGATGTGCCCTCAGCAGGCGTTGCCTCAAGGTTGTAAATGCTTCCAGTCTCTTCTTGAAAATCTGCAAGCCTGTTCCGCATGAAACTCAGCACTCTAACTGCAAATCCTAATCCTTCCGGAGTCCCTATTCCACGTCCGAAAAGGTTCAGCAAAGTCTCATTCATACCTACTAGGCCTATTGTTGAAAAGTGGTTTTTCCAGTATTTCCCAAAACCTTCCTTTACGAGGCGAAGATAACGCCTCGAGTACGGATATAATCCATTCTTCGTGAACTCTTCAAGCACCTTCCGTTTTATCTCTAAGCTTTCCTTCGCAGTTTCCATCAGTCCATTTAAACGTTCAAAAAACTCATCTTCATCTTTCGCTAAATACCCTATCCTCGGAAGATTAATCGTTACGACACCTATACTGCCTGTTAACGGGTTTGCTCCAAAAAAACCGCCGCCGCGCTTACGCAGTTCTCTATTATCTATTCTTAGGCGACAGCACATGCTTCTAACGTCTTCGGGTTTCATACCGCTGTTTATGAAGTTTGAGAAATAAGGCACACCATATTTTGCTGTAACCTCGAAAAGTTTCTCGGATACCGTGTTTTCCCAGTTGAAATCCTTTGTTATATTGTATGTAGGTATTGGAAACGTGAAAACTCTTCCCTTTGAATCCCCATGACACATGACTTTAGCGAAGGCAAGGTTAAACATGTCCAATTCCTTCTGCATGCTGCCATAAGTTTCATTCATCACTCTCCCGCCAACGATAGTCGGTTCGTCTTTCATGAAATCAGGAACTGTAAGGTCTAGGGTTATGTTTGTGAAAGGTGTTTGAAAACCAACACGCGTGGGCACGTTCATGTTGAAAAAGAATTCCTGAAGCGCCTGCTCAACTTCCTTTCGGCTTAACCCGTCATAATGTATGAATGGAGCCAAGAAAGTGTCGAAGTTGCTGAAGGCTTGTGCCCCTGCCGCTTCTCCTTGGAGAGTGTAGAAGAAGTTCACCACATGTCCAAGAGCTGTTCTGAAGTGCTTTGCAGGAGTGCTCTCTATTTTTGCTTGTACGCCGCCGAATCCTGAAAGCAGCAAATCTTTCATGTCCCAGCCTACGCAGTAGGGTCCCAAAACGCCTAAATCGTGCATGTGTATTGCTCCAGAGAAATGTGCATCAGCAATATTAGGCGGGTAGATCCTTGTTATCCAGTATTTTGCAATGACTGTGGATGATAGGTAATTGTTTAGACCCTGCAGCGAGTAACTCATGTTTGAGTTTTCTCTCACCCGCCAATCTTGAGTTTCCAAGTACTGGTCCACAAGGTCTGCTGAGCTTAGAAGTGCAGCTAACTCACGCATGTCTTGGTGCTGCTTTCTATAGAGAATGTAAGCTTTAGCCGTTCTTGCATGTCCGTTTTCTATAAGTATCTTTTCAACGAAGTCCTGTATTTCCTCAACTGTAGGAACGCCTTCCTCTCCGAAACGTTCCTGAAGCATATCTACAACTTGATCGCTTAGTCTTTTGGTTAGTCCGCGATCTTTTCCCCCTACGGCTCTAACTGCCTTCCAAATAGCGTTTGTAATACGTTCCTGACAAAAAGGTTCTAATCTTCCATCACGTTTCCTGACAGACTTCACTTTCTCACCTCTTTAAGTATGCGTCTAAAATCTTCAGGCTCCTCAAAACGCCTGTAAACCGAGGCAAATCTGATGTAGGCTATTCTGTCAAGCTTCTTCAGGTACTTCGCAGCTATGTCTCCGATTTCCTGCGAAGAGACCTCCTCTTTCCCCCTCATCATCAAATCTTGCCTTACACGTTCAGCTAAATCGTGAATCTGCTCCATTGTTACAGGTCTTTTCTCGCAGGCCTTCTGAAGACCTCTAATGACTTTGTTCAAGTCAAAACGTTCAATCCTTCCATCTATTTTTCGAACCATAAGTTCCACTGTCTCAATATACTCGTAGGTTGTGAAGCGTCTACCGCAGTTTAGGCATTCTTTACGACGTCTAATAGTGTTGTTTGGGGAGTCCCTAGTTTCAAGGGTTCTGATGCTTTCTGACCCGCAATATGAACACTTCATTCTACTATTTCCTCTCATAATTCTCTGCGAAAGTTTGCCTCACATGTATGTCTAGTGCTTGGCAACTAAAACGAACACTATACGTAGTGTTTTGTTATATAAAATCTGTCTACATAGATATAGAAATAATCAGTTTGCGAAGAAGAAAAACAATATGCAACATATACATAACCACAGAGAATAAAAAGCATGAAATAACGCTTTTTTAGATGAATGACGCTGATTTTGAGTCATAGAGATCATGCTTAAAGCTTTCGTATCGAAGATTCTGTAATATCTCATAAAACACTAGTATA
>DAOVQA010000136.1:0-3832 GCA_030628925.1 Candidatus Bathyarchaeota archaeon
CTTTGAAGCCTTCTCTCAACTTATCAAGTCCAAATTTAATCTAAAAACCGAACAAGAAATTATTGACAAGTTAGTAGAATTTCAAGAAGCTGGCATAAGAGAACTATATGATGAGTACCATAAAACCGGTAAAATCGATTTCCTCCGAATATACAGGGACGTTAAGTCTCGAGTATAACCTACGGAATACGCGAGCGTTTTGGCGAACTCGGATTTACTCCCGAAAGCTGTATCAAATGCAAAAATTGTCTTGTGTAAGTGCTAACGTCGGTGTTCTTCTTGACTCCTTTCCATTCTTTTGTAAACTCCATCTGAGATTCTAAGCGTCTTCATTACTGTATTCTCCAGCCTTTCTTGCCTGCGCAATTTCTTATTTCATTCGAAATCGACTTTGCCGTCAATTGCTATTCTGGCAACTTTCCAGTCATATTTCTTTTTATTCACTGTTTTTCTTATCGATTCTAATATTATATTCTGTTCTCGGTTTGAGGTTTTCATTGATAGGAATGTTACATTTTTCACCTTTTCTTTTTTATTAAGCCCGTCGAAAACGATGAAATCAACTGGGTGCATTATAGCCTTTATATCATAAGGGTCATACTTCAGTTTCCTGAATTGCGGATTAAGACATTTATTTATTAATGCTGGTACCTGTTTTCGTCCTCGTTCTATCGATTTCTTTCTCATTTCGCTTTCCTTTTCTTCGAAAAGCTCCTCCTTTTTTTCTAGGGTTAAGAGTTTTGACTCATGCTTATCAAGCCAAGTTTTCGGTGCTTTCCCTGAATATTTTAGGTGAAGGTCACTAAGCCTCATCATTTTGCCACAGCAAGGACACACACATAATATTCTCCTAAACGATTGAAAAACATCCAGCAAATCATTCATCCAAACACCCTCAAGTCGACTTTACCATCCAATATAGCGTCTCTTATCATCCTCTGGTGACGATTCAACCTTGACTTGCCAGATTTTATCTCCAGAAATGTTATGAAACCAACTTTTCTTTTAATCAGCCCGTTGAAAACGATCACATCTATAGGTTCATACAGAGGTCTGCACTCACAAAATTGCAGCTTCAGGTTTTTACATGCTGGAATGAATTTCTCGATTATTTTGGCAAAACCAACCGCTATAGCCTTTTTTTCAGCTTTTACATCAGCAGATATTTTTCTTTTTTGAAGTTCTTTTTTTCGTTCATTTAACTCCTGAAGAAGTAGCAGTCTCTTTTCTTCAGCTGGGTCCGGAAATCTTCGCATACCGTCAAAAATCAATGCGTCTGAAAGCTTGAATTCTTCCTCACAGTGAGGACACTCGGCGACGAGATTAGACGCTTTCAAATCTTTGATCAAAAGTCCCGTGTTCATGGCAACAAATTAAACAGCACAGTTATTTAACACTAATGTGCGGTTGTCACGCGCGCGTTTCATTCATCAAAACTGGATTCGAGTTTGTCAGGTGTGACCATGCTAACGGAGAAGCTATTTGCAAAAAACTCAAGTAGAACCAAATGCTAATACGTAAAATAAGCGGCTAATGAACGTATGCTGTGAGTTTAATGCGAAATGATTCCGAAATATTTCTTTCTAACAAAAGGTGTGGGCAAACATAAGGAGTATCTGCAATCTCTAGAGTTAGCCTTGAGAAACGCTGGCATACACCACTTCAACATCGTAACTGTTTCAAGCATAATACCGCCAAGCTGCAATCTTGTTTCAAAAGAAAAGGGTTTAACAATGTTGAAGCCTGGGGAAATAACATTCGTTGTTCTTGCTAAAGCTTCAACTAATGAGCCGCACAGATTAATTGCAGCATCAATAGGTGTGGCAATTCCAGCGGGCAAGAGTAATTACGGCTATCTTTCTGAGCACCATTCTGTTGGAGAAGCAGGTGAGGTAGCGGGAGATTACGCTGAAGATTTAGCTGCAACAATGCTGGCCACAGCCATGGGGCTTAAGTTTGACCCAGAAATAACTTGGGATGAGAGAAAACAATTGTTCAAAACCAGCGGGTTAATCATCAAGACAACTAATTCAACACAATCTGCAACTGGAGATAAAAACGGTTTATGGACCACAGTCATTGCTGCAGCTGTTTTTGTACTGTAAGACAACAGGCTGAACATTTGCATTTCAAGGTTTTATTCCAAAACGATATTAACAATGAACGTTAACGCTAAATTGGTGAAAGATCCATTGGTGGAAAAGCTTCAACCCCCTCTGATAATTATCAACTTTAAAACTTACTTGGAAGCAACAGGCGGAGGAGCTGTTGGAGTTGCAAGAAAAGCTGAGAAAGTGAATATTGAGACCGATGTTTCAGTCGGCGTAGCCCCGCAGTTCATGGACATAGGAGCCGTTGCAAAAGCAGTAAGTATTTCAGTTTTCGCCCAGCATATCGATCCAATTCAGGCTGGCAGTCACACGGGACACGTCCTTGCGGACGCTGTTAAGGAAAATGGGGCGATGGGAACGCTTATCAATCACTCTGAAAGGCAGCTTAAGCTGTCGGATATTAATGCCTCAATTGGAATAGCTCGGGAAAAAAGCTTGGTTTCCGTTGTGTGCGCAAACAACCCGGCAGTGTGCGCAGCAGTAGCATCATTAAAACCGGACATTATAGCTATCGAGCCGCCAGAGCTTATAGGCACAGGAATTCCAGTTTCAAGAGCAAAGCCTGAGGTTATATCAAACGCGATCAGGCTTATTAGACAAATCAACCAGAAGGTCATAATACTCTGCGGCGCTGGTATAAGCCGAGGAGAAGATGTTTCAGCCGCTTTAAGACTTGGCACCCAAGGAGTACTAGTAGCAAGCGGCATAGTGAAAGCGAAAGACCCATATATTGTTATACGTGAATTTGCAGAAGCTACAAGGATCTAGGAGACTTAATCATTGAAGGTTGAAGCTGAATGTGCCGCTTGCATAGTTAGCAGAGCTGTAGACGAACTTGTGGAAGCCACATCAAATCCAGCTATACGTTTTAGGGCTATGGTTGAATTGTTGCGCTTACTAAATAGAGAGTTCAAGCCGACAGCGGTGCCAGCTGATTTAGGTACGAAGAGAGATCGTCTAATAAAGAGAATTACAGGTAATGATGATCCATACAAAAGAATGAAAAGGATAAGTAACGAAAAAGCCTTGAAACTTCTACCATACGCAAGAAAAATTGTTGAAGACGGATATACGCAGCAGGACAGATTTAAGAAAGCTTGCTTATGTGCCATAGTTGGTAATATAATGGAATTTGGTATTCCAGGCCATAAGTTCGCATTCGGCAGTCTCAGAAGGCTTTTTAGAGAAGCCCGAAAAGACCTTGTAATAGATGATACTAACAAAATTTACGGGCTGGCTAAAAAAGCTAGCATCACACTTTATCTGACGGATAATGCTGGAGAAATTGTTTTTGACACATTACTTGTCGAACAACTGAAAAATATGGGTCTAACAGTGATAGTTGGTGTTAAGGGTGGACCCGTAATTAACGACGCCACTTTGGAGGATGCAGAAGCTTCAGGAATGAACAAGATGGCAGACAAAATAATCACAACTGGAGCTGACGCCATTGGACTCGTCACAAAGGAATTTTCTGAAGATTTCTTAGAGGTTTATAATTCTGTTAATTTAATCTTCGCAAAAGGCATGGGTTATGCTGAAACCTTAACTGAACATAACCTGAAAAAACCTCATGCTCTATTATTCAGGACTAAATGCAATTGCGTGGCGAACTTTTTCGAAGTGCCACGGGGAAAAAATGTTGCGAAGCTGATGCCGTAATGAAACCGCCATCCATAACTCTGAGCAAAGAAACTCTTGCAAACTTCGAAGAAGCTATC
>DAOVQA010000063.1:0-6446 GCA_030628925.1 Candidatus Bathyarchaeota archaeon
AAGAAGAATGCACTAAAAGGGTTTTTGAAGTTGACATTCTTTCCGGGTTTAAACCATTACCTTTAGGACAGAGTTACCTCAACGGATTGGATGCGAATACCTATTTAGAAAAGTACTTCTATGTTGATCCGTCAATCTACCAGTCAGACAGAGCGTTCCCTCTGAACACCATAACATACGAAACGGTCGTCCATGGAAGTAATAGATTTCTGATTCTTAAGATATTTCCTTTCAAGTTTTATCCAACACGCTCTGAGATCAGAGTGTTTGATATTCACGTGACCATAGAGCTGAGTAAATCAACCTTTGGCGATATGCGTTCCTCTTCCAATATGTCGCAAGAAGAAAATCCAGGATACGTAATAATTATCCCTTCTGCATTCTCAGGTGCTGTTGAATCGTTTGCTGCATGGAAAGAACAACTTGGGTTTTCCGTTCAAATAACGACACTGGAATATGTTTACAATAACTTTTCAGGAAGAGATAAACCTGAAAAACTCAGAGAGTTCATTAAGGAAAGTTATTACACAAATGGAACAGAGTATTATCTGCTTGTAGGAGACTGTGATCTGTGCCCAGCTAGAGAAGTGTGGGATCCTGCGATGGGTCCAGGTTTAGACAATGGAACCGAGCCTTGTGACCTTTATTTCGAATGTTTAAATGGAGATTGGGATGCAGATGGAGACAGTCTCTTTGGAGAAATGGAAGATGATGTGGACTTTTTCCCTGAGGTTAAGGTTGGGAGGTTACCTGTAAACACAGTTCAAGAGGCAGCAACAGTCTGTCAGATGATCAGGAAGCTTGAAGAAGATCCTGAACCGGGGAACTGGATAAAAAAGTTTCTTCTCTTAGCTAACACAGCTTTCACGCCCGGAGACTGTGCTGCAGCTCTGGATGAAGAGATAAATCAGAAATTCTTGTGCGGCTCCTTTTTCGACGTGATTAGACTATATGATGTTGATGGTTCTCTGAGTTCTTCAGCTGTTACTTCAGCTATGAATCAGGGAGTGGGATTAGTAGATTTCTTTGATCACGGTGCATATGATACGTGGGTTGGTGCGCTTCAAACCAGTGATGTTCTAAATCTTGTGAATGGAAATAAGACGTTTCTAGCATTTGCCATGGCATGTGAAACTGCTGCCTTCGATTATCAGGAATATACCACAATCTCAGAAGCTTTCTTCAAAAACCCGAATGGTGGGGCGATAGCCTATATTGGTGCAACCAGAGTAGCATGGGTAGGGTATGACTGCTTCGACGGACTACATCACAGATTTTGGAGTAACTTTTTAACTCAAGCAACTGAGAACATGGAAGCACATCCTAAAGACGCCATTCAAGCCGCACTTATCGAAATGGCATCTACCTATGACATGAGCGGCTCAAGTAGAGAGACAGTATATCAAACAATCTACTTTGGGGATCCAGCTCTCAGCCTCTACTGGAAACACAATATAACCGCCACTGCAACACCAGATTTGGAAACGAATGAAAACGGTACAATCAACGGGATTTGCCAATTACTACATAGCGGCATACCAATATCAGGTCAATACGAGGCTGTTGTGAGAGATCCAGCTGGCAATTTAATAACTCATCAATCTGGAACCCTTGGAATTGAGGGAAACTACACGATAGATTTCACGACAGGTGATATTCCAGGGAATTACACAATAAAAACGAGCTTGGTGAACCCATTCAACTACACTCAAAGCTCCAGATTTGCCGTGGGCACTTTAGATGTTTCCTTGGAATTGTCGTCTACTCCAGTTTATGGAACTCTTCTGGAAGTCTCAGGGGAAGTACTGGATGATGGAACCCCTGTACCTGGTCAAGTTAACGTCTCCATAGTGAATAATGGGGCAATAGTGAAGTCAAAAGCAGTGGCAGTGAATACCACAGGACAATTTGAAACGCAAATTAACATAACAACCTTCGGCACACAGGAGTTACACGTGTGGGCTTCGAACTTAGCTTGCACGAAACATGGAGGCGCATCAACTGCATTCAAGGTTAAAAGAGGAGACCTCCTCATCATTGCAGACGACTCGGGAGAAATGGTGGCTCTGTATCCGGGAGGATGGTACGATCTGAACAAGGGAAGCTCAACAAGCTACTATTACTTCCATGCAGCATTGGGAGATGAGTACGATATTTGTACTTGTCGCCTTCTCTACGATCCAGTGCCAACACTGAGCTTTCTTCAACAATATTCTGCTGTAGTCGTAACATGTGGGGATCACTACGGCTCATGTTTAACTAGTGCGATTCGTAATCTCACGGAAGTGCTTACTCAATACCATAACTCTGGAGGCAATATGTTGTTCGAGGGTGGGGATCTAGCATATTCTCTCTTATCTCAAGGATATGTACCCTTTATGGAGTCTGTTCTCCACGCTAGTTTTGTCAGCGATTTGGACAATTCGGGTTTATACCTTGACAACAGTGCTCCTCATCCAGTGACTCAGGGATTACCCTCCACGGTCTCTCTAGCGGGAGGCTTGGGCAGCCCAAGCATAGATGTAGTTTCACCCACAAACGAATCTGAAACTGTAAGCGGCTATGTTGGATATGTCGGCAGCTCTGTAATTGCTTTTTCTGGAGAAGCTGATTTAGGTGCAATGGTTTATTTCGCGTTTTCTGTCGACGGTATTACTGATGCAGAACAGAGAGAACTCTTGATAAGGAACAGCATTGGATACATTACTTTTCCAACTCTAACTGCTTGGCTTTCAGATTATGCACTGCAAGTAGGCACGTTAGAAACGATTTCGATATGGGTTAATGATGCACATACCGGTCAACGGGTCCAAAATGCCACGGTCACGTTTATGGGCTGTGGGATTTCAGCCCAAAATACGACTGATGACCTAGGTGAATGCAGCATCTTCATAGCTCCAACATCGCCTGGAACTATAAATGTGACAATCCAGAAAGTAGGGTACCTCGACTTCAATGCGCAAATAGTAGTTTACAGTCTGCCTAAATTCAAAGTGGATGTTTCGCCAGAGGTTTTGAAGAAAAAAACGCAGACAGTTGAAATATGTGTTACCAATTTCTACGAGGGGAATCCAGTTGATAATGCTAACGTAACTTTGCTGGGCTGTGGTGTGTCAGAAACTGATTATACCGATCTAACGGGGAACGTACAATTTCTAGTCTCTCCTACGTGCTATGGGTATATACAGCTGAATGCTTCAAAAACGGGGTACGAAGACTATACCGCCCTGATCGGTGTGTACATAAAGGCTGTGGTTGTGGATTCCTTTGGAACAGATAATCTGGAATACTCATGGTGGGACAACTTAAACTACTTGTGGAGGAATTATGGAACAATTCCGATACAGGTTGATGTCGAGTCTCTCGACAAGTACGTAATAACTTACGAGGACTTGGTGAAATCTGAGGCTGATGTGCTGGTAATATCATGTGCAGCTTCTATAAATAGAGAATATATGGACAGCGAGATATCGGCAATCAGAAAGTACACTTTGGAGGGCCATGGGATCATCGCCACGGCAGGAACACTATATGAGTCTCTTCCTAACAACAACAAGCTGGCTCCGCTGTTTGGCATGAGAGAAGACATAGTATATGCTGCCACATCATTCTCAAGCCTAAACATACTGGAACCAACACATCCACTATTCGTTGATATTCCAAGTCCTTATGCTGTGGCCACAGGCGTAACTGCTTGTCCCCAAGATGGTTCATGGGACGATGAAGATATATCTGAAGGAACTTACGTAGCATTATCGGATTTTAAAGAAAGCGCAGTAATTATTCATAACGGTGTTGTGTTTATAGGACATTGGGTAGGTGCATTCTCGAACAATCATGATCTCCAACTTATGTATAATGCAATTACATGGTCAAAGTATCAAAGGCAAGAACACGACCTTAAAGTTACCTTAGAGGCACCTGATTACCTTATACCCAATGAAACAGCAATACTTAATGCAACAGTGTCAAACATCGGCTTAAACAATGAGACTGATGTAGAACTATTTCTGCTAATCAACGGCACCGCAGTTGACTCTATAACGATTCCGGAACTGATGACTGAAGAATCTCGTACAATCAACTATTTGTGGACTCCAACGGTAGAAGCAACCTACAACGTAACCGTATACGCGCCACCTAAACTAGGAGAGGAATTCATCTTCAACAATATTGACTCGGTGATGATCTACGTGCGTTTCACAAAGTCTGTTTTGTGGGATGCTAGTCATGACACCGATG
The DNA here is from genome assembly GCA_030628925.1 of Candidatus Bathyarchaeota archaeon. Classification (GTDB taxonomy): domain Archaea; phylum Thermoproteota; class Bathyarchaeia; order Bathyarchaeales; family Bathycorpusculaceae; genus SOJA01. Next base: position 4,243 of record DAOVQA010000063.1, read on the forward strand.
GTGATGATCTCTATACTACATATGCTGCGCTCTACTACAACTTATTAGCCAGAGGTTATGTAGTTGATCAATTGAATACAGGGCCCATAGATTCTGCGACCCTTGCAGGCTATGACATTCTGGTGATTCCCGATCCGGAGGTTGCACTAGGTGCTTCTGAGATTACGACTATTCAAAGCTTCATATCTGCTCGCGGTGGACTATGGATATTGGGAGAGGCTCCAGGCTTTTACGACAGTGATAGCCTAAATACTCTGTTGGCACCGTACGGAATGACGTTTGGAACCACTGATCTCTTCGGCAATGTCACTAACATGGCTGTGCATCCAATTACAAGCGGCATATCGTGGTTCTTCTACCAACGGGGTTCCGATGTTACTGCGACGGTTCCAGCTCAGCAAATAGCATGGTACAACGCAGATGGTGTACTAGCCGTGTGTGACCACATTGGGAAGATCGTAGTCATCGGCGATTCAAACTTTTTGCAAGATGAATACTTGCAAGGTGATAACTTGCAACTTGGCCTCAACGTCATCGACTGGCTTGTACCAATCCAATACGAACACGACCTTGCTGTGACATTGGACACTCCAACGTTTCTCGAGCCAAGTGACTCGTCGCTATTAAACGCAACAGTCTTCAATTGTGGGTTGAGCGACGAGACCGACGTGGAGCTGTTTTTATTTATCAATGGCATTGTAGTTGACTCTATAACGATTCCAGACCTAGAGTCTGGGGATTCTCGGTCAATCAGCTATACTTGGACTCCAACTGTTGAGGCGGTATACAACATAACCGCGTACGTTCCTCCTGTTGCGGGTGAGAATGTTACAGCAAACAATGTTGCGACTAAGATGGTTAAGGTGAGGCCGGTTAAAGGGTATGTTCTGTTTGATCAGACACATGGAACCGACAGCATCACCTACTACAGCGTTTGGGTTACAGATCTTACAGATAGAGGGTATGTTGTTGATTCTTTGATTACTAGTCCAATTGCTCCGTCAGTGCTTGAAGGTTATGACATTTTTGTTATTCCACAAGCCCATGGCTATTATTCCTCAGACGAGCTATCTGCAATACAACAATTCGTGTCCAACGACGGCGGACTACTAGTAATAGGCGACGACGCGCCTAACATCTATACAGATCTCACAGGCTTTGCAGGCATAACATGGATAAGCGGCGGAACAAGCGGGGTAACCTTTGATATTACACCTCACCCTGTAACAGAAAACGTATCCTCAGTCTATTTGGACATCCCTATTGCAGAGATGCTGGTGACAACTCCAGCTATTGATCTTGTGAAAGATCCAGCTGGCGGCATCATGCTTGCCGTGTACGAGCTTGCTGGCAGGGTTATAGGCTTCGCCGATGAAGGATCCTTATGGGACAATGGTATCCATCAAGAGGACAACCTGCAACTTGCCAACAACATGATAGACTGGCTGCTCTGCCCAAAGTATCCTCATGAGCTAGTTGTTACTCTGGAAACTCCATCATTCCTGAAACCTGGTGAGTCTGTGCTGCTGAACGCAACTGTTTACAATAGGGGATTAAACAATGAGACTGATGTAGAACTATTTCTGCTGATCAACGGAACCACTGTAGCTAATGAAACGATTTCTAAGTTGGTGAATGGCACCTGCTCCACGATTAATTATACTTGGACTCCAGCTGTTGAAGCGGTTTATAATGTTATTGCTTATGCTCCACCGGTATCCGGCGAAAACGTTACGACAAACAATGTTATGAGCAGACTGGTTTATGTAGGCTTATTTCCGTCAGACCAGCCAGTTGTATATGTCAATCCACATGTCGTTACAGCAGTTATTGGTGAAACATTCACAATCGACATAATCGTCTATAATGTCTCCAACCTTTACGGTCTTTCCATCCAGTTCCAATGGTATCCATCAATACTGGAGTATGTAAGTCACACAGCTAAAATCCCAGTAGAAACCTACCCGGATGGAATACTGCATGAGCCAGGAATAATGATAATGAACAATGTTGATCCAGTAGCCGGAACATACGAGGTTGCATATGCATGCATGAACCCAGCACCAGTCTTCGACGGAACAGGTATAGTCTTCAGCATGACATTCAGAGTTACAAAAGCAGGTGGGTGCGCTCTTGAATTCCAGAAAGACCCGTTTACGGGCTTGCCGTTAATACAACTTTCGGATAAGGGTGGATGGCCAATA
>DAOVQA010000131.1:0-3879 GCA_030628925.1 Candidatus Bathyarchaeota archaeon
CTACACCAATGCAATCAAGCGAAGAAGATGAGTTAGGTGAAGAATCTTCTAGCTGTGAGGAAGAAGATCTTCTTTAATTGATGAAATCGCTTGCCACAAGAATAGAACTGGAAATTAAGAAAAAACTGGGGAGTTTAGAGGCTTAATTGGAACATTAGACGCTCCACGAGTTCTTTATAACGGTTTCTGATGGTGACTTCAGTTACTTGAGCTATTTCAGCTATCTCTCTTTGTGTTTTCCTTTCGCCAGTCAACACCGAAGCAATATAACTTGCAGCAGCAGCTATGCCCGTAGGGCCACGACCTGAGGTTAGCTTTAACTCTTTTGCGGTTGCCAAGATTTTATGCGCTATTTCCTCAACTTTCCCCTGCATTGTTAACTGGTTTGAAAATTTTGTTATGTACTGACTTGGTTTTACAGGTGGAACGAAGTAGTCCAGTTCCTTAACTAGGAAGCGATAGCTGCGACCTACCTCTTTCTTGTTTACATTCGACGCTTGAGCAATTTCCTCCAGAGTTCTAGCCAGCCTGCATTGCCTACAAGCCAAATAGACTGCTGCCGCAGTTACGCCCTGAATTGACCTTCCACGTATCAACCGTTCCTTAACAGCCCTCCGATAAATTACTGAAGCTGTCTCGAGGATATTCTTAGGAAGGTTTAAGTTGTTGGCGATTTTTGTGACTTCAGATAATGCAAAAGCAAGGTTACGTTCTGTGGCATCTGAAACCCTTATGCGGCGTTGCCATTTCCTAAGGCGATAGACTTGTGCTTTCTGTCCAGGCGAGAGGCTTTTTCCATAAACATCTCGGTCATGCCAATCGATCATGGTTGATAAGCCCTTATCGTGAATCGTGTAAGTCAACGGAGCACCAACCCTCGTCCGTTTCGCCCTCTGTTCGTTAGTAAAAGCTCTCCATTCCGGTCCCTTGTCAGCTATTTTCGCGGTTATCACGAAACCGCAGTTCATGCAAACCACTTCAGCACACTCATAATCTCGCGCAAGTCGTGTGCTACCGCATTCGGAGCAGCTTTGAATCTCCACAGGGTCCGCATGAAAGGCTAACGAGGGATCAGATTTCTCATCAGATTTCTTCTCGCCCATTCACATTTTCTCCTTTCTCCGCTTTGAGGGAAGCACATACAACATTTTATCTGTAAATTTCGAGACCTCTTTGATTCTTGGCTTTACCGATGCGTAGGGCGAAGAGACTGGACCAAATATGTCCAATATCTTTCCAACGGGTTTCAAACTCTCATCCACAACGGTCTCACCAATTTTCGGGACTTTCTCAATCTTTATTATCATGTTTCGGCTTTGACTTACATGGAGGACTCGACCCAGTCTATACAAAACTTCAGATTCCCCCTCAAAAGCAACTGGTTGAACGAACCATTTTATTTAAACCTTTCTACAAGGACATCTGAAACAGAAGCTTTTCCTTCAGTTTTAGTCAAAATCCCCACAAATAAGGCTTAAACGCTGAAAAACTCGCCTGTAAATTGCCCTTCTTCATAATGGAAGATGAGTAGAAGTTAAAATATATATAGAAAAAGACTCCTTAGCTGCACTGTTAAAACACGCATATATTGCTTGTCAAAAACGCGAGATACAGTTCTACCTTTTGGAAAAGGCAATTCTCTATTATGTACGAGTATGAATCTTCTCACGGCGTGATATATCATGGAAGAGATGATCGGGTATTGCGGATACAACTGCCATCTGCACGCAGCTCGCTCTAAAGACCCTAACGCCAGGCAGAAGTTGGTTGACGGTTGGAGGAAATACTTTGGACATGAGAATTACACTGTTGAGAACGTTCAATGTGATGGATGTCTAAGCGATGGTAGGATCGCGGATAAGATGTGTAAGGCTAGACCATACGCGAAGAAAAAGGTGTGGAGAATTGTGCACTCTGTGATGAATTTCCTTGCGATAAAATGAAGAGCCTTATGGCGCATCGCATAGGCATGCTCATGTACTGCTCTCCGAAGACTTTCTCCATAACCAAAGAAGAATACAGTTTGTGCACGAAGCAATTCGAAAGCATGCCCAACCTGATCAAGACCCTCAAGAAGAACGGCAAAGCTCCTGCATGGTGATAATGCTCCAAGAATAGTAGGCGAGCGCTCGCAAATAAACCATAGAAAAACACGGAGCCAAAATCTACTGCAAAAGGAAAGGACAAGTCAAATAATCTTCTGAGAATCAGACCCCTACTCTTCTAGAGTCGAAACCTTCATAAATAAGCTTTAAACGCTGGAGACATCTCCCGCAAATTCTCCATTTTTTCTTGAAGGGTTGTCGTGGAAATAAGTTTTCATGGAATTTCAGGACTCCAGCCTTATGTTTTCATATTTGTTTAAAAGTTTATCTTAGTGTATAGAAATAGTAATCGAACGAAAACTTGAAAGTGGTTGGAAAGCTAGAGATGAAGTTTTCTTTTATCAATGCTAGCCCAAATGAAGATCTTGGTGAGCGGGAAGGAAGAAAAGCTATTGTTTCATTTCCTCCATTAGGCATTCTGTATTTGGCTGCTGTGTTAAAGGAAAGAGGCGTAGAAGTTTCTGTTCTGGACCAGCCGGCGAAAGGTTTCACAATAGAAAAGACAGTTAAGTGGATAGAGAAAGAAGCGCCTGATATTCTCGGTTTTTCAACATTTGCAAGTTCTGGTCGTACAGCCGCTTTAATTAGTAATGAAGTGAAAAAGAAAAATCCTAACATTATCATAGTGTTTGGCAACTATTATGCGACATTCAATTCTGAGCGAGTTCTGAGAAAATATCCTTCCGTTGATATCATTGTTCGAGGAGAGGGAGAAAATACTGTCATTGACCTGGTAAATTGTCTGAAAAACAAAGGAAAGCTCAAGGATGTTCTAGGGATTACTTTCAGAAATAAGAATAGCATAATCTCCACTCTCGACAGACCCCTAATAGGGGATTTGAACTGCCTCCCGTTCCCAGACCGTAAGTTAATTGACATGGAGTATCATTCCGTTATTGCTGGAGCAAACGTGGCACCAAAGAAGTTCACGAGCATTGTTTCCTCCCGTGGATGTTCTTACAGATGTCGGTTTTGCAGTTGTCGTCAGTTTGCCCGCGGCCGATGGAGACCCAGATCAATCAAGAACACTATGGAGGAGCTACATTTTCTTGCTAGTGAAGGATATAAGCAGTTTATTTTTATTGACGACAGCTTCACGCTGAATCAGAAAAGAGTGATTAAACTTTCCAAAAGGATGAGAAAAGAGAAAATAGATATGGAATGGATTTGTGAAGGGAGAGTTGACAATTGCTCCTTTGATATGTTGCGGGAAATTGCAAGGGTAGGCTGCAAACTTGTCTACTTTGGCATCGAAAGCGCCAATCAAAGAATTCTAGACTATTACAATAAACAAACAACGCCTCAGCAGTCTAGAACTGCTGTGAAAACAGCTAGAAAAGCTGGAATAGATGTGATAATCGGATCCTTTGTTGTAGGAGGTCCCGATGAAACTAGAGGTGAGATTCAGAACACAATTGAATTTGCAGAAAGGATTCCGATAGATCTTCCACAGTTCAACATATTGGGAGTTTATCCTGGGACGGACATCTGGAACGAATTCGAGATGAAGGGGCTTCTAAAGGGAGGGGAATATTGGGAGACGGGTATTGCAGTCTCCGAGATATGTCCAAGTGCGGTGCCCCCTCAAGAAATCGAGCAAATGATCCACGATGCATTTTATGATTTTGTCCGTCGACCAAGTTTTATATTAAAGCAGTTTGTGAGAACTTTGAAAAGTCAATATCGAATGAGCATTATGATGAACAACTTAAGCCGATTAGGCAGCATCAGAGAAAACATTCGTAGCATTACATAATTCTGCAAAAAACCTGCA
>DAOVQA010000106.1:0-4515 GCA_030628925.1 Candidatus Bathyarchaeota archaeon
AGAGAGGTCTAATTAAACATTTATTTACTACTTAACCAAAAAAGGTTGGCGGCGTTTAACTAATGGGCGTTAGGAGAGCTCTTGCAATGATAGTTGGTGTAGTACAGATTACAATAGCAGTGTTAACAATCATCTTTGCCTGCATTATCTATTTCAACCTTTTCGGTTTCCAAACAGGGTTAAACATAGTTGTGGAATCTTGCTATTTCCACGTGTTAGTTCTTTTTGTTTTCAGCCTATTTTCCATTATAAGCGGGTTATTTCTTGTTTATGAATGGCTAGAAGCACGTTAAAAGGGTGTTATCCTTGTTTAAAACAAAAAGAGAGAAAGGCTTTTTCGATGCACTAATGATGGGGTTAAGTGGAGCCATAGGTTTCGAAATTTTCGTGCTGTTAGACTATCCGTTTTTCAGCTTGGAGCTTGGGGCCAGCATTTTGTTTGGGCTTCTTCTAGCGGGACTTGTGAACCTTTTGATAATGCTCAACTATTGTGAGCTTAGTACAGCCATTCCGGAAGTAGGCGGTGAGTATACTTATATTAAGAGAGCTTACGGAGGATTTGTATCTTTCATCTTTGGCTGTTTCCGATGGCTAGCCAGTGTTTTCGTCGCAGCATTAGCTGCCGTGGTTTTCACCGAACAACTCTCGTACTTCCTTAAAGTCGCATTATCCACTCAAGGCCTTGATTTTACGCAAACACCGTTTATCGCAGTAGCCGTGGTTGTCGTCATGGTATTGCTCGGCATCAAAGGTAAGAAAGGAGTAGGTGCCAGTATTGTATTTGCGTTTATAGCGATATTCATCATCTTCATCTTTAGTGGACTAGTGTATGAATTGGTTCCCATTGAAATTTTTCCGGAGAGTCTACCCAGCGATGTGCCTAAAGTTCTCGCAGCTACTGTCTACATGTTTCCCATGTTTTTTGGAGTGCGTTCCCTAATAGCCGGAGCAGCGAATATCAAGCATCCAGAAAAAAACCTTCCCAGAGCTATACTCTTGGCGACGATCCTTATAATTCCCATTTACATCTGCGTTGCTTACGTGGCAGTGGGAGTCATTCCGCTAGAAGAGGCGAAGCTCATGCGAATGGAGGTGGGCTGGCAAGTCCCCTTGCTGAACCTTGCGGCTCAAAAGATTTTCGGTTTGGCTGGTGGTGCTTTAATCGCTGTTGCCGGAATGGCAGCAAGTCTTTCCGCACTAGGCACTTCCTTAACTGTTCAATCAAGCATACTTCAAGGAATGAGTCGAGATGCGTATTTGCCGAAGCTTCTGCTCCGGATTCACTCACGTTTCAAAACACCGTACGTCGCAATTATCGCCGGTTCCCTTTTCGTAATGGTTTTAGGCGCATTTGGAGCGGTGGCGTTCCTTGGATATGCAGCAAGTTTTGGGTCGCTCGCGGTCTTTGCTTTAGTTAACCTGTCTCTTCTGAAGCTTAGAAGAAAAGAGCCTTACATTGAAAGACCATTTAGAACCCCACTGTATCCTTCGGCGCCTGTCGCCGGCTTTATAATATCCATTACGCTTCTTGTGTTTCCCACATTGCAGGGAGATTCCAATGCTGCAGGTGCACTGGTATCCAGTATTGTGGTAACAGCATTAGTCCTGATGACGTATTATCTCAGAATGATGGGGCGTCATCGTCTGCAGATAGCCATAGGAGGAGCTGTTCTAGGCATAGGTGTTTGCTTAACGATGTTAGCATGTTTGGTTGAAGCAGGTTTGATGCCGCCCATTTTTCCGAATATTCCCAGTTACCTTGGACTCTTTGCAGGTGCAATTAGTATTGTCGCTGGCATCTTGAACATTATTATACATCGTTAAATGGAAAGAACAGAAGTAACAGATTCCTCCTTAGGTGGTAGAAAAGCTTATTTCACTTAGAATTTGGCTGAAAGATTTGTGTTCCTTCTCTGAAAGCCAACCTTCTTCTTTAAGTTTTTCCAGTCCGATTTCAATTGATTCTCGTGAATTTTTTGTTCGCAGTATGTTAGCTTTGGCACAAGCCTGGGTCATATCTCGGTTGAAAACAGCGTTTTGCTCCATCAAAAGGGGAAACTTGTTTAAAAGTGAACCCAATTTTTTGGAAAGCGGATGAAGCAGCTGCTTGATTTTAGCCTTGCCAAATGCTCCTTTGAATCTTACTGAAATATTCACGCTATTCACTATTGAAGGAGAAAAATGTATGTAACGCTTTCCTGATCCACGTTGATAGCAGGCTAGGTAGAAGGGTACATAAATCAAGGCGCATTTTCTCCGTTTCTGTGAAACTCCAAGCTTATTGAACTCGTATACAGATTTTTCTCTCAGTTTCGCCAATTTATCAATCTGTTCGATTACACCCAAAGTTAGCTCTTCAAGCTTTTCCATTTCTTCCTCGTAGACCCTGACTTTAGCATCGCGTGAGGACTCGATTTCCACTAAATCCTTAGTAGCTTCTTTGATCTCTGCATCACGTTTCGTTTTTAGCTCAAAAACTCTTATTTTTTTCTCGTCTTTGACCTCTTTTATCCTCTTGTTAAGCTCCTTCAGATACGCTTCAGTTTCGGAAAGCTGATCTTTGAATTTGGTCTTCTCATCCCTCCATTTGTGTTCACTCACACTATCTTTGCTGATTGCACATGTTTTTGCTTCTGTGTCGCAGTGTTCAACTTTCTTCATCAACTGGTCCTTTGTTTTCTCAAGCTTGATTGCTTCTTGCTGCAAGCTTAGAAGCTCCTCCTCAGCTTTTTTTGAATATTCCGTTACTTCTTCATCGTATTCCTTGCGTATATTGTCAACTTGTTCCTTGATGGAAGCTTTGCATTTTTCCAGTTCTTTATTAAGTTTTTCTTCGATTTTTTTTATTTCATTTCGCGTTGCTTTCGTGAAGTTTTCAGTTTTCACACTGATAAGCTTCATGCTCGTATAAAGAGCATTGACCTCTCCAATAGTTCTTGATTTTAGACTTTGGAGTTCTTCCAAAATGGAGGTAAGAGAGGATTCATCAAGAGTAGGTGAAACCATCACTCTATCAGGCAATGACGTTTTAATGGGTCTCGCTTGATGTAAATATGATGTGAACTCCTGAAGAAATTCAGGGTTTGTAATGAGCCCATCTATTGTATGTCTCTCTTCATTACTTGGCGTTTGGAAGTAATTGATATTGTCTGATAGAAATATCGTGTAAGCTTGACGTGTCTTACAGCTTCTTTCCACGTTGTCAATGAAGATTTGTGTTTCCGGAATAGTCAAGTAAGTCAATGTGTGGGAGATTGTGTCTAATCCGTCGAAAATGATATCTATATTATCTAGAGTAGCAAGCCAAAAGGGATAATACACCTCAGCAATGAAAGCCAGCTTTTCTGGAGGCTGTTTCATAACGAGACCTCTGCCCCTTGCTTTCTCCAGATCAGTTAAGCAAAAAATGGCAGCTCTTTCAATTTCTTTTGTAAACTGTTCCGTGCGATTCTCAGACAGAGTGGAGAACGGAAGAATAAACGTTTCAGCTTTTTGAGTCACACTCATCACCATTTATGATCTCGTCGGATTAGTTTAGACTAAGGTTGATTTATAACTTGCGAAATGTTCGGACTTCGCATACTTATGCTAGCCTAAGCTAGATGGAAGCCATTTAGGAAAGTTTAACAGTGAAGACTCTACACTCTTCAATGGAATGAAGGAAACGGAGCGCTTTCCATGACGAAAAAGAAGAAAGAAATTGTTGTACGTGCACCACCTAGACCTGTTACTCAGCCTGAGAAAAAGGCTGCAAAAGCTGCAGAAAAAGCCTTGGAGGAAGAGAGACTTGGTGTTCTTCACATTTCACATGAGATTAGCACATACTTTAGTGCTTCACTGTTAGCATCAGGGGTTTTGCTTCTTTGTCTTTTTACATACATAACGATAACTGACCATACAGATTGGATCATAATATCGCCTAGTATGACGTTTCTGGGTCGAGTAGTGTGGGTTTTTGTGAGCATCATAAGCCTCCTCGGCGGTCTTCTGTTAATAGGAAGCGACTAGCATGGCTCTATCCCGAACGAAGCAAAATGACCCCTGCAACAACATCTAGGATTCCTATGACTGCCATAACACCAATCAGAAAACCAGATGGCAAAACATCTTCGTTTACTGTTTCTGTAACTACAAGGAATGTTAAAATGAAGACTAGGAATCCTATAAGGGATAGGAAACCTCCAAGACCTATTCTCAAGCGTTGTTTGCCAGTGAAGTATGACATTGCCTTCTTCTCATATGATAGTATTAGAGTTGGAAGATAACGCTATCGCTTCTGTTCAGTTCGCATACAGCGTATTTGTTAGTTAGAAGAAAAAAGTGGGGCTTGTTGGCCTTTGGGTGTTACACAGGTGTTTCAGATGTTGGCTTTCGTCTTAGTTTGACAATTATTGCGATCGTAGCAATTATGGCAGCCACAACAACTAGTGTGAACACTAGCATGAGAAGCCCTGTGAAAGGGTTTGGTGTTGAGTCATTAGTGATTGTTGGGTAGGCAGTATAAGTTGGGTCATG
>DAOVQA010000177.1:0-3045 GCA_030628925.1 Candidatus Bathyarchaeota archaeon
ATATTTCAGCATGTCTGGGTTTTTATTCAGCCAATTCATCATGTGAAAAAAGCTTTTTGCCCTTTTGTTTTCTCTTTTTTCAAGAGGTTCGTAACCTAAATTCCTTAGCTCATCAAGGTAAGCAATTTCTGTAAGGTCTTGCGTTTCTCCTACCACTTTGACTCGGCGAATTCGGTCTTCTCCATATTTCCGTTTTAGTTTCTCGATAACCTCATCAAAGATGTAACCTCTGCAAACGTGAATTTCTTCCTCCGACTTTGGTTTCATCTCGGCAAGTAGCTTAGACACAATCTTTGAGCATTGTTTCAGGTATGCTTTTCGTGAAAAAAATCTAGCTTTAAAATATTTTACGTCAATAATATCGTATCTGAATTCGCGGGTTGAATCACGGAATGCACTGATAACAACACCAAAAAGCAGGTCACCAGTTCCTGCATCATCCATAATAATGGTCATCCAATAATCCCTTTTTAATCAATGGATTAACTAAGGCTAAAATAAAAAGGATACGTTGATTTTTTTGTTTATAACAGCTCTTTGGCGATTATTTATGTCGAAAAGCTGAAGTGCAGTTGAAACCACTTTGTTAGTGGAGGTGAATGATATGTCTGTTGTGAAAATTATTGAGTTGATAGGTAGTTCACCAGATGGCTGGACTGAGGCTGTTCAAAACGCTGTGACTGAGGCAGCGAAGACAGTCAAGAACATCAAAGGAGTTCATGTTAAGCGATGCACTGCCAAAGTAGAAGATAACAAGATTGTGGAATACAATGCCAATGTCAAAATCGCTTTCATTGTAGAAAGATGAAACATAACGCGCGTACTAGGTTTGAGAAAAAATCAATTGATGGTTTGGGAGGAGAATCCCCCCAACAAGAACAGGCAGGGAATTGAGACAGAGAAAAAAAGTTTTATTTTCTTCTATCTCAAAAATCCATGTTTTTCTTTCAGAAGGAGCGACACGCAAATCATAAATAGATACTTTTTCTTCAAAATAATATCCAACCGGAGATAGAAATCTGTGGGCTTCTTCAAAAGGTTCAGGAAACCAAAAACTACAGTTATATTTGAGATTCCAACAAGTTCATTTGCTTTGGGAGCAAGCATAAGCGGAACAATCACTGTATCCTCCAAGGAAGAATTTGACGCCACTGAAGTAAGAGCGGAACTTCGATGTATCGAAAAGAGGAGACGCGAAAGATGGGTGTACAACAGACGCCTTCGACGCAACATTCGGCACGTATACTGGGATTCAGCTACTCTTCTCTCAGAAGATTTGAAGGCAAGCGGTCCACTACATATTGTACCGGGATTCAAGAAGACCTTCCCAATCAAAGTGAACATTCCCGCCGGTGGACGTGAAACCTTAGACGGCATAGATGCAAACGTCTCCTGGTTCATCAAAGGAGTAGTGGGAGTAGATGACCGTCCTGACCCCACTAGCGAAACAATCGAACTTCAGATAATCAGGGCTGCAATGCCCACAACCAAACAAGAGGTGGAGATGGTACCCTGCGAGTACTGCAGAGCATTGATGCCTGCTAACTCAAGCTCATGCCCCATATGCGGTGCACCCAGAAAAAGCTTATAGGCGAAAGCTTATTCTGAAGCTGTGATGAAAAATGAAGCCGAAAGTCAGAAAACCCACTGAAAAAGAGTCACAGGAAGCAGAATCTTGGCCAATCTGGGAAAAAGAAGAATCAAAATTTCCTTGGGAATATTTTGAACAAGAAACCTGCCTAATTCTGGAGGGAAAGGCTGTTGTGAAGACCCCAGAAGAAACTATCGAATTTGGAGCAGGCGACTACGTTGTGTTCCCCGAAGGCCTCAAGTGCACTTGGGAAATAAAACAGCCAATCAAAAAACACTACAAGTTTGGATGAAGAAACGTAGAGTGTTTAAACCTCCAAGTTCACGGCGCTAAAAACGATATTTTCAGTGTTCTTGAAAGTAGGCGGTTCTTCGTAGGTTTAAGGCATCCTAGAATTGTCGAACTAGTTTTAGTTTCAGGAGTTCCTTCACCGGCTCGTATTCTATGTGGTGTGTATTAAGATACAGGGATACGGCAACGAAAGAAGTTAACGGTTACAACCTACTGGAGAGATAAAGGTTTTATGATTAGTGAGCTAACGGTTTAGCTGGGAGAATAATAATGACTAAGATTGTTCGTGTTGGGGTCACTTTTCCTCCAGAACTGCTGAGGGAGCTGGATGAAACCGTTGAGGAGATGGGGTATGATAGCCGATCGAAGGCTATTCAGGATGCAGTTACGTCTTTTATCACAGAGCAACGGTTACTTCATAAGCAGAAGGGAAAAAAGGCTGGCGTATTAGTGATGGTTTATGACCATACCATTAAGGGTCTAGAAGACGATCTTATTGAATATCAACATCACCATCGAGAAGTTATAAATTCCGTTCTCCACGTTCACCTAAGCGATAAAGAATGCCTTGAGGCTGTTGCGGTTAAAGGCGACGCCGAAGACATAAGAGAACTGGCTCAAGAGCTAGCAACAAGGAAGGGCGTAAAACAGCTCAGGTCAATCATAATTACCCCATAAGACGAGTGCACACAAGTTTTTTGTTAGCCAGTTTATTTTCTATACACAACTCTTTAGTTATGAAGTAAAGAATAATATCACCTGCACAAGCCCTCTAAAATTAAAAAGCAAGGTAGAAAACAAAATGACTGTCAAGAATGTCCAGATAACAGTTCTGATTGAAGACTCTAACAGCTCAGCTAAACCTCACCTCAAAGCCAAACATGGCCTCGCCTTTCTCATCAAAGCCAAAATTGACGACAACGAAGTGACTATCATGATGGATACAGGACCATCCCCAGACACCCTTCTACACAACGTGGATGCAATGGGCATAAATCTGCAAAATGTCGACGTGATTGCGCTTAGTCATGGGCACTACGACCACACAGGCGGCTTGATAGAAGCACTGAAACAAATGAAAAAACGTGTTCCAGTTATTGCGCATCCAACGGTTTTCGGTCCAAAACTCACGATAATGCCGCATCTAAGGTTAATCGGCGCAC
>DAOVQA010000158.1:0-3465 GCA_030628925.1 Candidatus Bathyarchaeota archaeon
CCTGGTTTGGTTTTCGAGGCGATTTCTTCAGCTGAAAACTCGAATAGGTTAATGTGAGGGACCAGTTCCTGTTTCATTACTATTCTATACAAATTAGTTGTCTCCTTCCTTAATCCTTAGAGGATTTGGTCCAAGCTTCCTTATTTTCTCCACAAAATTCGTCATCATATTTGCAAATTTCTGTCCTTCAGATGATGAAGCGAAACCTATTTCGAGGCGTTCCGGATCTATTCCAAGGGCTCCCAAAGATTTTTTAATTACATCAATCCTGTCCTTGGCTTTTACGTTACCATCTATGTAGTGACAGTCGCCTATGTGACATCCTGTTATGATAACTCCGTCGGCACCGTTCTGAAAAGCCTTCAGAACATGAAGCACATCCACTCTGCCGCTGCATGGAACACGTAAGATTCGAACATTTGGCGGATACTGAATTCTTGAGACACCGGCAAGGTCAGCAGCGCCATAAGAGCACCATTGACATGCAAAACATAATACTACTGGCTCGAAACTCTCTCTTGGACCTGCAGGTTTTTTCGGTTCGAACAGTGCTTCAATTGCAGCTACAATCTGCTCATCCGTAAAGTGGACAAGCTGCATGGCTCCCATTGGACATTCCGCTGCACAGACGCCACAACCTTTGCAGTTAGCCTCAACGATGTTTGGCAGGCCAAAAGCTTCAGCTTCAACCGCGTTAAAAATACATGAAACCACACATGCGTCACAATTGACACAGATGTTCTTGTCAACTATTGCCTTGACGGCCCCGGCTTTTATTGTCCTGAGGGCCATTGGAATACCTGCTCTTGAGGCTGCAGCGCAAGCCTGAGCAATGCTTTCAGTTATATCTTTTGGCCCGTGGGCTGTGCCGCATACATATATGCCCTCTGACGTAAAGTCAACAGGTCTAAGTTTCGGATGAGCTTCAAAAAAGAAGCCGTGAGCACCCAGCGGCACCTTAAGTATGGACGAAAGTTTTCTTCCTTCTTCATGTTGAATTAGTGGCGTAGACAAAACAAGTAAATCAGTGTCTAGTTCGATATCAGCGCCTAGATACTCGTCGTAGACTGTGACGGTTAGCTTTCCATCAGACTTTGAGGTGGCCTTTGGAGGTTTATCAGAATCGTAGCGGATGAAGTTGATGAAGCTAGCTCTTGCTTCTCGATAGAAATCTTCATATTCCCCGTAAGTTTGCATGTCACGAAAAAGGATATTAATCTCAACGTTTGGATATAATTTTTTCAGGAGAAGAGCGTTGTTGAGAGCTACTATGCAGCATATTCTCGAACAGTAAGTTCTACCAGTTTTTTCTCTAGCTCCGACACATTGGATCATAACGACTTTTTTGGGTTCCCTTAATTCACCTTTTTTGAGGAGGCGTTCAAGTTCAAGCTGTGTCACAACATTTTCGTTTTCCCCATATTCGTACATTCCCACAGGCTTGAATGCTTCAGCCCCAGTCGCCACGATTATCGTTCCCACATTGATTCGCTCAAGTTCCCTTGAACCCTTCTTCTGAAGAGTTACATCAAAGCTTCCGATGAATCCCTCCATTTCCTTGACTAAGGTAGATTTGTGCACGTGTATGTTTCCATTGGCATTTACTGCTGTGACGGCTTCTCGAAGAACTTCTGAAGCGGCACGCCCAGTAGGTTCTAACTTATGCAGGTGTCTCAGCATTCCACCTAGCTCTGCTTCCTTCTCAATCAAATGAACAATGAAGCCTTGTCTTGCAAGAGACATGGCAGCGCTCATCCCAGATATTCCGCCACCAATCACCAAGGCTGAAGGATTTACCTCAAGCTCCAGTTCCTCCTGTGGTTCAAAGTATCTTGCCTTCGCCACGGCCATTCTGATGAGGTCTTTGGCTTTCTCTGTGGCCTCTTTTGGGTGATGCATGTGAACCCAAGAGGAATGCTCTCTTATGTTAACCATTTCAAAAAGGTACTTGTTCAACCCTGCTTCTTCGCATGTCTTTCTGAATAGGGGTTCGTGAGTTGCAGGTGTGCAAGATGCAACAACAACGCGGTTTAGATTATGCTTTATTATGCATTCCTTGATGAGGGCTAGTCCAGCGGATGAGCACATGTAAAGGTTTTCTTCAGCGCAGACGACATTAGACAAGGTTTTCGTATACTTTACAACGGCTGGTACGTTAATCACTCCACCAATGTTGAAGCCACAGTGACAAACGAAAACTCCGATTCTCAGTTCCTCTTCACTTGTTTTCATCTATCTATCACCTGCAGCAGAGGCTGCAACTACTTCCGCGGCTCTAGCTGCCGCTGCGCTGGCTTGTGTAACGGATTCAGAAATGTCCTTGGGTGCTTGACAGTAACCACAAATAAAGACTCCTGGCACGTTTGTTTTAACTGGCATAAGTAGTGGATCTTTCGTCTTGAAAAAATCGTGCTTATCTATTTCCAAATTCAGGATTCCTGCAAGAACCTTATTGTCTTCTCTCGGAGTTAAAGCTGGACAGAGCACAACTAGGTTTGCACGTAACTCTTTAATTTTTCCGTCCGTAATGTTCTGGTATCGAATTAAAAGATCCTTTGTATTCAAATCCTCCAGAATTGAGGATGGGCGACCATTAACGTATTTGACTTTCCATTTCTCCTTGGCTCTGCTTACGAATTCCTGAAAGCGTTTCCCAAACACTCTCAGATCCATGTAAAGGATGTAAACTTCACATTCTGGGGTGTGTTCTCTAACTAGAATTGCCTCTTTTGTGGCGTACATGCAGCAGACGCTGGAACAGTACGGTAACCCTTTTTGCTGGCTTCTTGAGCCAACACATTGTATGAAAACTATCCTGTGGGGATGTTTTTTGTCTGATGGTCTCAATATCTCTCCACGAGTCGGTCCGGAGGCATTGATGAGTCTTTCAAATTCTAGTGATAGAAGAACGTTCTTGTATCGTTTGTACCCATACTCGCTTGTTGATGTTACGTCGTGAAGCTTTAGCCCTGTAGCCAATATTATGCTTGAAACGTTGAGTGTTATCTCCTCGGGTTTTTGATCAAAGCTGATTGCATTTGCTTGGCAGAATTTTTCGCATACTCTGCACACTCCTTTCTGGAAGAAGAGGCAATGATCCTTGTCTATTATGGCTATGCGAGGGACTGCTTGTGGAAAAGGCATATAGATTGCTTTCCGCATTCCCATACCCATGTCAAATTCGCTGGGCACATTGACTGGGCACTTTTCTGTACATGCACCACAACCAGTACACGCGTCAGGATCAACAAACCTGGGATTTTTTAAAACTCTTGCTTTGAAGTTACCAGCAGAACCCGTAACATCCTTAACTTCTGAGCAAGTAAGCAGTTTTATGTTTGGATGGCGAAAGCATTCTATCATTTTTGGAGCAAGTATGCATATGGAACAGTCCATGGTTGGGAATGTCTTATCAAGCTGCGCCATTCGCCCTCCAATGGTTGGGGATTTCTCTACGAGATAAAC
>DAOVQA010000150.1:0-3641 GCA_030628925.1 Candidatus Bathyarchaeota archaeon
TAGATCGGTTGATAGGCGATTTGGGTACAATAACTGATAAGGTAGGCGATACTGGAGAGTTAAGTGGAAAAATAGAGAGGGTTGAGGGTAGACTTGCAACGTTGCAGAATGAGATAACAAATCTGATCACTTATCTGTCAACTTCGCATGAGGCTGCGGCGATACCTGTTCAGATGGTGCAGGGGGAAGCAGCTTCAACACAGGTTAGAGGAGTTCGCGGGCCCCCTGTGATTTTGCGTTGTAAACAATGGGAAGATTTTCAGACTCTGGCTCATCAAGCTCAAACATTGTCCTTCTTGTATAAAGAGGCGGAGAAAACATTTCAGGTGGATGCCTTGAAGGATAATCAGGTTATAACTTATAGTGGAGAGCCTCCTAAGCAGGCTTCTCTCTTGAAATCGTGGCTGTCAAAGCAGCTGGACATTCCTGCGAAGAAGATTTTGGAAGGGATTCTGGCTATAGGTTAATGCCTGTTTAGTGTTTGTGTGTTCGCATTATTCAGTAATGTTTTTATAGTAGACTTATATCTTAAGTCTTACGATGAGGCATTGGAGGGCTAAAGGTTGAAGGCTAACCACAAACAGCCATCAAATCGTTTTTTCCGTTTTCGAAGCCTTCTCCTTTCTCCTCGATGACGGAATAGCTGCGTGGTTAGCCAAAAAACAATGAAAGCCCTCCATATAAACCCTCAGCGGAAAGTTGAGAAATTGAGCAAAAACACAAAGACACTGCAAAAACTCCGTGAAGAATTCCTAAAATTCGAAAGCACAATGGAAGAACTGTACTTTCTAAAGCTCATCGCTGAAGACCTAAAAAGCTTCAGAGAAATGATAAAATTAAAAAGGTACGATTAACCGCCCGATTTAAACGCTTAAATATTTTCCAACGCTATTTGTCAATGGAAAACATGAAGCCATCAACTGAAAACATACGTTTTTTCAACACTTTGACGCGTGAGAAGGAAAAGTTCATCCCTCTGGAACAAGGAAAAGCCAAACTGTACACTTGCGGACCTACAGTTTACGATTTCGCTCATATCGGAAACCTAAGATCCTTCATTTTCGAAGATTTGATGCGCAGATGGCTTGAATATCGCGGCTTCAATGTCACCCAAGTCATGAACCTGACAGACGTTGATGACAAAACAATTACCGCCTCCAGAAAACATGGGATACCTCTTGAAGAATGCACAGAACGCTACATAAAAGCATTTTTCGAAGACTTAACAAAACTGAACATTGAAGAGGCAGAACATTACCCCAGAGCGACAGAGCATATTCCAGAGATGATAGCTTTCATCAAAAAGCTGATGGAGAAGGGTTACGGCTACAGAGGCAAGGACAGCTCAATTTACTATGACATCTCACGGTTCACTGGTTACGGAAGGCTTTCAAAGATTAGAGTTGAAGAGCTTAAACCAGGCGCAAGAGTGAAAGTTGACGAGTATGGAAAAGAGGAAGCACGCGATTTCGCCCTCTGGAAGGCATGGGATGAAGAAGACGGTGAAGTTTTCTGGGAAACGGAAATAGGCAAAGGAAGACCTGGATGGCACATTGAATGTTCAACTATGGCGATGAAATACCTAGGTGAAACAATAGATATTCACAGTGGAGGAGTAGACTTGATTTTTCCACATCATGAAAACGAGATAGCTCAAAGCGAAGCTGTTACGGGCAAAACATTTGTCAATTACTGGCTTCACAACGAACATTTGCTTGTTGAAGGAAAGCGAATGGCTAAGAGATTTGGAAACTACTACACTTTGAGAGATCTGACAAAAATGGGGTACAACCCGAAAGCTGTGCGTTATCTGCTATTATCAACTCATTACAGACAACAATTAAACTTCACCTTCAAAGGACTAGAAGCAGCGAAAAACACGGTTGACCGCCTAATGACCTTCATGCATAGGCTAATGGATGCTAAAGGAGAGGAGTGCGGAGAAGCGATAATGGCGTTGATGGGTGATGTGCAAAAGCGTTTTGAAGAGGCTATGGATGACGACCTAAACATAAGCCTCGCGCTAGCTGCATTATTCGACTTTGTTAGAGCGGTAAACAAGCTTATGGATGATAACATGCTTAGTAAAGGAGAGGCAGAAGAAGTCTCAAAGTTGATGATGAGATTTGACAAAGTGCTCGGTGTAATAGGCAAAATCAAGATGGAGGACAAGCTGCCTAAAGAAGCAGAGGAATTGTTCCGTAAACGAGAAGAAGCTAGAAAGGCTAAGGACTGGGCAACTGCAGACAAAATCAGGCAACAGCTCAGACGTATGGGTATAGTAATTGAAGACACGCCGCAGGGTTTGAAATGGAGAATTGAAAAGCATTAAACCCTTCAATCCTTAACGTTCATAGCCTTAATGTTTTAGATATTGCTTTTACCATGAAAATTCCATTCATCAGTATCATATTTTTCTGTGCAGAGTTTTTCTGCAAGCTCCCTCTCGTAAGATGTCAATTTCCCTTCAACAATCTTCACGTTTAGAGCTTTCTGAAACCCCTCAACTAAGGCTCTATTCACTTCCTCAATTGAGACGTCTCTTCCTAACTCCTTCTTTATTGAAGTGATTTTATGGTCTGCAACACTAATGACTTCCATGCATGTTCTAGCCCATGGAACACGTAAAAAAGTGAACATTTTCTCCAAGTCAACATCAATGAGGAGCGTTCCATGCTGCAAAACAACACCCTTCTTGTGTGATTGTGCACTTCCAGAAATTTTTCTGCCGTTAACCATCAAGTTTGGACAAGTTTTCACATTGCCTTTATTGAAATCGGTTCTCAAACCTAGTATTTTCGTGGCTTCAACCAATCCACCATAAATTTTTGCGTAGATATCTGTTATGTCTGGGGCTTTCAAGTCTTTTTTGTGTGAAATTACACTGTAGGTGGTTTCATCTTGAGCGTCATGATAAACCGTGCCTCCACCACTTATTCGTCTAACAACATCCACTCCATGTTTTTTGCAGTTTGATAACTGAACTTCATTTTCGATTTTCTGGAATCTTCCAATGGAAACAGCGGATGGCTTCCAACAATAAAACCTTAACGTGTTTTGGGCAAGATTTTCAATTATAGCTTTCAAAATAGCCTCGTCAATAGCCATATTCATGAATGCATTGTAAGTTTCACGTTTTAGGAGTCGCCAAACAGCCATGATTATCTCACCTGACATATGTTTTCGTAAAGGCAGTTAAGGATTGGACAGTTTTGTAGGTTGTGTAAAAGCGGGTATAACCGTTTCGATCAGTCAAGTTATACTACATTAGAGATGGGGTGAAGGAAAGTATTGTTCAAACGTCAAACTTGCCTTAATTATTTCCAGAGTCATCTATATACCTGACCAAACTTACTCAACCTGACTAAAAAACCACAACTCATGACTGGAATTGCCATACTCATCTTCTCTATTCGCACGCATGAAAACCAGAGAAAAAACTAGGGGGGGAGGGGGGTTCTGAAAAGGTTAATGGGCTCCAAGGTTTTTTTTAATATCTTCAGAACACCGAAAAGATTCGCCACCTGCAGCTAAAAACATTACTATTTTACGGCTAGGATTACCGTATTACAGTTTAAATATTAGAAGTGTGATTAGACGTAGCGAAGAGGAAACATAAATATGGGTTCGAAATCTCCGAA
>DAOVQA010000099.1:0-4783 GCA_030628925.1 Candidatus Bathyarchaeota archaeon
AAATACACATAATCAAAGCCAAGCTTGCTTGCAACCTCGATTGACGGATTCCCCATACCAACTCTTAAACTCATAGACAACACTAGTTCGTCTCGTTTCATTTTTTCCAAAATATCTTTCCCGTTCAAAAACATCACTAACGCATTCACCTTGCCCAAAGAAGTATTTTATGTTTTGCGCGCATCGTTTTATAGGGCGGATAGTCCACATTGAAAGGAGGATACTCGTTTTGGCCAGTGTATGCATACGTGTGCCCTCAAGTGACGGGTGAGAGAGTAAGTGACAAGGGCGAAGAGGAAACGAGGTTACAGACGAGGGTACTCAGTGGCACTGCTTGTGGGTTTTGAGGAGCACCGTGCGGTTCTGTGGCGGGTATTCAGCAATGTATTAAAACAACACCTCACATTGGAGATTGGTGGAAGGAGGACAGACAAGAAGGCCCTGTATAATTTTCACGAATCTATGATCGACGCGTTGAGGCCGGTGCTTGAGGAAGGAGTAAGAAGCGTCATAGTCACAGCTCCAATGAAAACGACTTACGCCGCAGACTTCATGGACCATGTGCAAAGACACCACGCGTATCTACTTCGATCTAAGCGGCAGAATAGGGCAGCTTTCGCCGAGCTAGTCGGCTCTGCTGACCAGTCTCACAACGTGGCGGAACTGGTGAAAACCAAGGAATTTCGCAGACTAATCGCAGAGACGACCTCGGGAGAAGCTGATCACATCGTCGATGCATTGGATGAGCGCCTTTTCGGAATCAACAGTAACTCGGTAGTCCTATACACCCTAAGAGAAATCGAGGACATGATATATGACCCAAAAGGACAGAACAACCTGAGAATGAGCCATCTGCTGCTCACAGACAAGTACCTCGCCTCCAGCAAGGAGAAGGACAGGGTTCATAGGCTTTTGCAGATCTCGAAGAACAGAAAAGTGAAGACAAGAGTAGTCAACGCGGAAACCTCAGCAGGCAATCGGATCAGCCAATTCGGAGGCATAGTTTTCTTCACCATGAGCGCATCTCAGCAATGATGGTTAATGCGCTTATCGCGCGCGCAAACTCTACGCTGGAATGGACAACGGATACATCTTCGTCGATCCATCTCCTGAAACTGTGCAGAGTGAAACATTTATGGTTCCCGAGTTTCCATCATCTATTATGCTGCTTATCTTAATGATTGCCACAATTCCAGCGCGCGCTAATAGGTTAAATTGTCAGCGGGATGAGATTTTTGAATTGTCTTATTACGCCTTGACCCATCATGTGTCTGTAGAGCCTACTCTTCAGTTTGTTACTTGAAAACACTCCTCCTAGTTTTCTTCTCCATGATCCGTAGAAACTTCGATAACAGTTGTAAAGTTCCTCCTGCACTTCCATCCTTGACAGTGTTTCAGTGGGCATGATTGCATGAGCCATGTCATAATGTGACAAGTTGAAATCTTCAATCCAATCGTTTCGTTTAGCCTCTTCGTGAATTTCAGTTCCTGGGAAGGGTGTGAGAGCAGTGAAAATGGCAAAGTCTGGATCCAATTCATTGGCAAACTCTCTCAACTGTCCAGTAGACTCTCTGGTGTCCTTTCTGTCACCAATGACAAACATGGCATGTGAGAAAATCCTGTTCTCCTTCAACAACCTCACAGCCTTAGTTGCTTGTTCTACTTCTATGCCTTTCCTGAAGCTCTTCAGAGTAGATTCTCTAGGGCTCTCTACTCCCATCATGATCCAATAGAGCCCTGCCTTTCTCAACTTCGGCAACACTTTTTCATTTCTGATGACATCATCACATCTCCACTGGAGAAAAAGCATCAGGTCATCTCCCAACTCACGCTTCAGGAGTTCATCAGCTAAGCGATCTGCTCTGTTACCTGGACCAAAATCATCATCAGTCAACCAGATGAATCTGCTATCATAGTTGTTATAGCAGAACTCTATCTCGTCAGCAATTCGTTCTGGCGACTTGAGTCTCCAAACTCCACCCCAATGTTTCCATTGTGTGCAGAATGTACACTTGTGGGCACAACCTCTTGCACCTTCAACTAATGCATAGGGAGCATGACGACCAGCCATTGCAGCAAAATGATACTTGTGGATAAGATCTTTGACAAAGTGGTATCCAGGATAAGGAAGATCATTCAAATCCTTGATTAGTGGTCTTTGCTTGTTGTGTATGATCTTTCCATTGTGCCTGAAGGATAATCCCCTTATCTTTGAGAACTGAGATTTTCTAGTTGAGTTCTTCACCAGTTCTGTTAGGGTTTCTTCTCCTTCTCCTCTGACGATGACATCTATTTCAGGATACTTTTTCAAGCTTTCTTGAGCTGTTGCCGTGAAATGCTGACCACCAGTAACTGTAAGGATCTCAGTGTTCACACCTTTAGCGATTTCAAGGGTTCTCAAGACTAGATAAACATTGCAGGTTGCAAATGCACTAGCAGCCACAATATCAGGATTGAAAGACTCAATCTTTCTTCCAATCTCACTCCAACCCAGCTGCTGAGGTGCGCAGTCTAACACCTCTATCTCTGCATCTTCAACCTCTCTTTCTAGGTAAGCTGAAAGCTGTATGATTCCGAAGGGTGGCGGGAGATATTCCCCCATCACAAACCAGAATTCTCTTGGAGGCTCTATAAACAGAACTTTCATTGTTTGTCTCCTTGAAGTAAGTCAGGTTATCCCATAAGTCTCTTGTTTCAGTTCTTATGACTTGTGGAAGTCTCCAAAAGCCTTATGAATACTTATTGTTGATACAAGTGTCCATTGGAGTGGAAATCTTTGGTTTATTGCTCTAAATGCGGAACCAAGAACGAAGAAGATGCTACACACTGCACTAAGTGCGGAGCGAACCTAGAGGTCTCACGGGAGAAAAGGTTTGAACGACGTGCAGAGGAATGGGGAGAACAGTTTGGAAAGCGTGCGGAAGAGGAATGTTTTGGCCTACCCCATGGTGGAGCCATTTCAGGCATAATCTTTGGCATCATAATTCTCGTCTTTGGATTCGCTTGGCTAACAGGTGTAGATATATGGGCGAACATAGGACCCTTCATGGCAATCCTCGTTGGATTACTAATCGTCGCTGGCGCTATATACGGCGTAACTCGTAGAAGATAAACACCCTTTCTTTTTTTTGTAAGCCTCACATTTCAAGTTGCATTAATAATTTAAGCCCAAACCCAAACCCCCCATTTTTTCTTTTTGAATATGCGAGTTAACATCATTCTCCTCTCGTAAGCAAGGATTTTCTGTAAGGTTTGAATCCAACGCGCGCGTGACAATCTAAGGTTTTTATGTCGCATATTCCAATCTCCTTTCCATGGATAATCTAAAAAAGGCTATTGCCAGTACGTTAGGACTAATACCAGAGGCTTTGTTTATTGATCCGTTACCATTTAGAGATTATATCCACCTTGCGGAAAAAATCGTGAAAATTAAATATTTTAACGCCAAAATCCCCGTATACGGTTCTGCAGACATAACCAACAGATGCAATCTCAGGTGTAAACATTGTTATTGGTGGAAAGGTTATCAGAAGGGTGAGGAATTATCTCCAGATGAATGGCGAACAGTGATAAATGAAATTTTCATAAAGAACCATATTTTTCATGTAGCTCTTACAGGTGGAGAACCACTGTTAAGACCTGATGTGGTAGAAGTTTTTACTGAGGAGTTACCTCATAAAATTTTCATAGTCACTAACGGAACGATACCCTTGATGAAACTTTCCAAAGTTGGAGGATACTACGTTTCAGTTGACGGGACAGAGGAGATTCATGATAGGATTAGAGGCAAGGGAGTGTATGCAAAAGTGAAACGAAATGTCAAGGAGTATGATGGAGCCTTCTATACCAATACAACCTTAAATACAATCAATTATAAATGCGTTGAAGAATTAGTTGAGGAATGGCACGGATCAGCAACAATGATGAACTTTCAATTTCATACGCCTTTTAGCTATGATGACAAATTATGGATACCATTCGGCAAAACGAGAAATGAAATAGTCGATAAACTACTGAAATTAAAGGAAAAATATCCCTCCTCCTTTCTAAACACGGAAAAACAGTTAGAGCTGCTTAGATCTGATATATGGACAAAGGAGTGTCCAGCATGGGCAACCATATCTCTAGATCATCGAGGAAAAAGAAAATCACCATGTTGCATAGCTGGAGAAAAAGCAAAACCTATCTGTGATCGTTGCGGTATGGCTGAACAAGCAGGTTTCTATGCAGGAATAAAACTTGGAGATCTAGAATGGTTCGAAATTCTAAAAGCGGCAATAAGGGAATTCAATAAAAAAAGGTAAATTATGGGTATTCACCTGCTATCGTGTTTTCTTCGACAATTCGCGCCCAGTGCCATTAATGAAATCCCAGTGCCATTAATGAAATCCCAAAAAGACAATTTAAAACCTAGACAAGCTACACTTTAATCTAAATCTTTGGATTGGTGTAACCCAAGCGCGCATATATTAGATACGTTTGGTTGTTCAAGGCGTTTGACCTAATCCAAATTTAGCTATTCTTTGGATCACAACAATTAGTAATGGAAGAATCGCAGAACTGCCTACTTTGGCAAGCATGTGAAGGTTAAACGGATATTCGTGCATGGATTCAGCTAGTTGACGAAGTGCAATTATGCCTTCGATTCCCTTATTATCCCCTTTTAAAGTTGTGTTTTCTGTAAGATGACTGTAGAAATTGGTTATCTCAGAGTCAAGCTTAACTAAATGCTTCTCTTTAACCTCTTTCATTTTACTACGAAAGAATCTCATCGGTAGAAGAA
>DAOVQA010000051.1:0-7328 GCA_030628925.1 Candidatus Bathyarchaeota archaeon
GCAACAGCAACAGCAACAGCAACAGCAACAGCAACAGCAACAGCAACAGCAACAGCAACAGCAACAGCAACAGCAACAGCAACAGCAACAGCAACAGCAACAGCAACAGCAACAGCAACAGCAACAGCAACAGCAAGAAAACAACTCTTCGCAACAACCTTCCGATTATTGAAGTTTAGACAGAAGTCCGGAAAAGGGGTAACCATGAGAATACCTATTCGAATGATAAGCTTAGCCACAACGTTTTTCTGGATATTTCTGATTGGTTTTTTCATTTCTGCTGTTTATTCCATTAAAGATGTTCAATTCGGTTTTGAAGAACCACAAATGAAACTAACTTCAGACAACAAAATCCTTTTCTCTCTACCGATAACAATCGATAACAATGGCTACTACAACATAGGTTCCTTCAATGTGACGACGGAAATCTCGGACAAAGAGGGATTTATGATCGCACAAGGATCCACGTTTATTTCTGTTATAGAGAAAGGCAGACAGACAGTAACAACTCACAACGTTACAATAGATATTGATGACCTGCTGCAAAACAATCAAAACTACCTATTCAATGACACAGAGCTTGAAGTGCGTGAAACAGTTGGCATGAAACTTGCTGAGGTAATTCCAGTTCAAGCTTCCACAAACTTATCCATGCATTGGGGCGCACCAGTATACAACTTCACCCTAGGTGAAATCGAATATACACCATATAATCTAAGCCATATACTAGTCGCTGTTCCAATAAGCTTTGAGAATCACGCCTTTTTCGACTTGACCGGAAGCATCCAAATACAAATCTACAACAGCGTAGACATCTCAGTGGGCGAAGGACAAACAACTATAGAAGCTCCCCAAAACGCACCGTTCCAAAAAAAGGTAGAACTCACCATTCCGGTAACACAAATTGCTGAAATCAGATATTTTGAAGTATATTTCTCAACCCAGCTCTTCAGTTTTGGACCTTTGGTGATTCCATATGACTGAAGAAAAAAAGAGTTTCAAAAAGCATCTTCAAAAATTCACGTTTAAAGCCTTAAAAGCAACCCTAAAAGCAGTTCTTCTCTACGGAATCTACTTCACCCTATCAATCTTCCTAGCTCCAGTCTCAGAAATACTCCCAGGTTTTCAACAGATCCTTGAAACTTTTGTTATGGTATACATAATCCTGATGATTATCGGCGAGCTTACGTATGGAACAATCGTTTATCACTTCGTCAACGCTGCAAAAGCACTATTCGTGATTCTTTACATGATTTTTGCCTTACAGAAGGGGATAGTAAGCGTAACTGTCCAAAATGTAAATTTGATCATTGACCTTCGCTTGTTTCTATCAACTGCCATACTCCTCGGCTTGCTAGGATTCGCAAAATCTACGCTTCAAGCCATAAATTTCCTAAACGAAAAAGCAGAACACATCCGCCTCTGAGTATCATCTCTTTGAAACTTGAGCCGAAAGTGAACTCTACACGCTAGCCTTAGCTTGTCTGTGCCAACTACTCGGTCTTCGCAGTTACTGAACTAGTTTCTTCTATTCTCACGTCACAGGTATTGTTTATTCTCTGCTAACGAAAGCCAGTATAATTGTGCTGGTGACAAATATATGCTAAAGCATGGACATGGTCTCAGCGACCCCATTAATTATGAATTGCACGGCTATTGCCAGCACAATTATCGACATAAGTTTTGTTATGACATGAAGACCGTCCTCACCTAAAAACTTGAATATTTTAGGTGCGTACATCATCCCCATGTAGGACACTGCTACTCCAGCAAGAATCCCCACGAAGACGAGAGAAGTCTCTAACATGCTGCTTGCCTCAGAAACAAGAAGTATTACCGCCATGATTGTTCCTGGTCCAGCGGTCAGAGGAAAGGCAAGCGGAATTATAGCGATATTTTCAAGCTCTTCCTTAGAAAATTCTTTCCTTTTAGGATTAAGCATTGAAAATGCGCTTGTAACTAGTAGGATGCCTCCCGCGATCTTGAATGCAGCAAAGGTTACGTTGAAAATCAAAAAGAGAAGCTGTCCTGTAAAAGCAAAGAAGGCTAGAACAAGAATTGATATTTTCATGGATTTTGAAATAACATTGCGGCGTTCATCTAAATCCATGTCTTTGGTTAAAGCGATGTAAACTGCCACAGTACTCGTAGGGTTTGTTACTGCGATTATGGAGGTTATTGCTATGAGTGCAAATTCCACAGGTCCCATCCATGTCATCCCACAATGGTAAACTATTCTGAAGGAAGTTTTTTTGTCATTACGTATGCTGCTTCCCCGTCAGCGTAGTAGCCTCGAATTGTGCGGGAGATTTGGAAATCCAGTTTTTTATACATATTTACTGCAGGCGTGTTGGTCACTCTAACTTCCAGAAAACATTGTTTCGCCTTGTATAGGCGCATGTTTTCCAAGGCTTTAGTGACCAAAGCTTCTCCTATGCCTTTTCGCTTGTGCTGGGATAAAACAGCTACAGAAACAATATGTCCTTTCTTGGCTAACCCATGGAAACCAAGGCTGGATAAGCCTGATTCAATGCGGCACATAATGTAGCCTACAGCCTCTCCGTTTTCTTCTGCAACAATGAATGTTTCTGGAAATCTATGATGCAAATCAAGGAAAAAATAGTCTGAATAGTTCTCAGGTAGACAAGTGTGATTAATGTATGTAATACGTTTCAACTCGTCCGCTTCGAATTTCCGCAGCTTGAAGGTTTGTTGCAAACGTTCTCCCCGTCCCAACTTAGCCCTTGATACAATTTTGGGGTTATATTAATTCCTTTCACATTTAACCTTTATTTTGTAACTTCTAAAGCTTTTCAATCTTCACCTGTTTTGATTTCAGGCAGAGTGAAGTTACCATAGGGCATAGCCCAGATCTTCACCTTCCTACCTGTAATATTGAAAGCCTGATTCAAAGCGTCATTTACAGCTCTAGCTGTTTTCAATCGGAAAACATTTGTTGCATAATAATCCGGCATTGAGGAAACCATAATTATCTGAACCTTTCGTAAAGCCTTCATCAAATAATAGGCCTTGTGCCCGCCTAGAACGAAACGGCGTTTAACTGCCCTTTCAACAGCTTTCAAATCTTTGAACTTGACCATCCAATCATAGAACACCTTGTTTCCATGTCCTTCAGGACATTCGGCTACAAGCACCACTACTCCACCACGCTTAACCACTTCAAGAGCATTGTCAACAGCTTTGTATGCTTGAAAAAGGTTTACATCCGCTGGATGCCCACCCGGGCTAACAACAACTATGTCTGCTTTACGATCCACTTGTACACGGCACATCTCGTTGACAAGCTTCGTTCCTTCATAGAAAACTCTTTCCAAATCACCAGCAAAAGCCTTAACAATCTCACCTTCATTGCTAACCACTACGTTTAGAGCAAAATCCACTTTTGCAAGTCTTGCAGCTTCAACCATGTCTTCATGAACCGGATTTCCTTCCAGAACCCCTGTCTTGGCTTTAGGATGCAAAAGCATAACATGATTATGCCTTATTGTTTCTTCACCGGACACTGCAGGTAAAACGCTCTTTCTCCCTCCACCGTAACCAGCGTAGTAATGAAAGCATATGTCTCCTGTAACAATTTTAGTATCTGCCTCAGAGAAAACACGATTCAAATAAACTTTTGTTCCATGTTTTCTAGTTTTGCCTATATAAACTAGGTTTTGAGCCTTACAATCATGGCTCATAACTTTTACGCGAGTGACTATGTCTTCACCTAACAGTTTTAAGGCCTCTTCATGAGTAACCGCTC
The DNA here is from genome assembly GCA_030628925.1 of Candidatus Bathyarchaeota archaeon. GTDB lineage: Archaea > Thermoproteota > Bathyarchaeia > Bathyarchaeales > Bathycorpusculaceae > SOJA01. Next base: position 3,767 of record DAOVQA010000051.1, read on the forward strand.
TATGTGTGCCACAACCAAAAATAACTGTTATATTCTCTTCTTTAACACCCATCATGTTTAATTCGTCAAGTATTGGCGGAACCATGATGTCGCTTGGGGCGGGTCTGGTTATGTCATCAACGACTATCGCCACTTTATGTTCTGGCTGTACAATATTGCTCAGAGTTTTAGAACCTATAGGATCCCTTAAAGCCCTTTGAACCTCCGCCTTGGCGTCCGGTGCAACGGGTTTCTCCATTGGTTTGATTGAACCTAGAAAATTTCGAGTTGGAATTCTTACGCATGCATCTGTTTTCCCATATGGAAGCCACACGTCAACCATATTCAGTTTCGCTCCGATGGAAGTTAAAGGCTGTTGTATGTCTTTTAAGTGTAACGGACTTTCTTATCAAAGGTCTTTTAAGTATTTAGCGCAGTAGTCTTTTTTGGGATTTAGATGTCAATTGAGTCTAAAACACCAAGCAAAAATGAAATTCTGTTTGTATGGTTCAATCATTATGCAGGAGTAACCATTAAAACTCCCTCGAAAACATTTGTTATTGACCCTGTTGATGTGAAACCTCGAAAGCTCAAAGAAGTTGATGCTGTTCTAATTACACATGAACATTATGACCATCTGGATCAGCCAGTTGTTTCGGAAATCTGCAAACTCACGCAATGCGTGGTCTTGGCTGACCCGACATCTACAAGTAGGCTTCAAAACGCGATTCCATCAGAAAAATTGCGGAAAGTTCAACCAGGCATGGAAGTCAAATTTGATGAAGTCTCAATAAAAGCTGAGAAAAGCAACCATCCAGCAGCCACGCCAATAACTTTCATAATTACAAGTGAAGACGGAGTCAAGGTTTACCATACATCAGACAGTTTACCATTTCCAGAAATGGCAAAATTAGGTGAAAAAGAAAAACCCGACATTGTCTTCTGCACAGTAGGGATTGCACCTGGAACGTCACCGGAAACTGGTGTTGAAATCGCAAGATTAACAAAACCCAAAGTGGCTGTTCCCTATCACACAGGCTTAACCACAGACCTTGAAAAATTCGCTGAACTCCTCAAAAGGGACATGCCGAAGGTCACATGTCTAATTCCCGAGGTAAGCAAAATCTACCAAGTATCTAAGAAAGTGTGAGAAAATGCAGAAGAAAAAAAGCAGAGAAACCATAAAAGCTGAAATCTGCAATATCCTAAACAAGATAGGAGCCTTAAAGTTCGGAGCTTTCAAACTAACAAGCGGAAAAATAAGTCCATACTACATCGACCTGAGGATAATTCCAAGTGTTCCAGACGCCTTCCGAGAAATCTGCAACTTACAATCAGACTTTATTAGCCAGGAAATAGGCTTAGATACCTTTGACAGAATAGCTGGAATTCCCATCGCTGGCATACCATTTGCTTCTTTAGTTGCCTACAACTTGAGGAAGCCGTTTCTCTACATCCGTAAAGGCGTACGGTTTCATGGGAGACAAAGGAGAATAGAGGGGATTCTTACGCCGGGAGATCGTGTGTTGCTGATCGACGATTTAATCACAACAGGGCTGTCTCTAGTGGAAGCAGCGAAAGCTATAGAGACTGAGGGAGGAGTAGCTGCAAACGCTGTTGTGCTCTTGGACAGGCAAGAGGAAGGAAGGAAAAATCTTGAAAAAAACGGAATAAAACTTCATGCACTTCTTAGGATTAGTGAAATAGCTGACAGATTATATGAAATTGGAGCAATAGATGAAGTGCAATTGAATATAATTCTGAAGCAGATCAAAAAATGAATTTACGCGGTTGAATCTGGTTCATAAAAAATAAGTTCTTTTTCCTCTAATATCTTGTGAAGCTTATGCACTGCAGTGTAAACATCCTGTTCCATTTTTGCTCCTGTGCAAACCAGTTTACCGCTTGCGAACAACAATATAACAACTTTAGGTTCAGCCATCCGATATATGAGTCCTGGAAACTGTTCCGGTTCATACATCGTTTTCCCCAAGGAGTACGCCGCCTGCTCCAAATCTATGGTTCCGCCTAAACTCGCAGAAGCAACGATATTCTGGATTTTCATCTCAGGCTTGCTGATAATTATTATCCCACCCTTTTTCAGCTCCTTAACCACCTTCCTAACTGCCCTACGAGATTCCTTTTCAGATTTCGCTCCTGTACACACCATTTTCCCAGAATTGAAAATCAATGTAGCTGTCTTCGGCCTTTTCAACCTGAAAACCAATCCCGGAAACTGTTCTGGACGATACTCCACGCCTGGAAAACCCTTCACAACCGCGCCTAAATCAATTTTCTGATTCAACGTGGCAGAGGCAACAACATTTTCAATGTGTATATATACGGCTTCAGGTTCCGGCATAAACCTCACTTCTTATAAGTGAAGCTTAAATACCCTTTATAAAACCTTATGTTGAAAAGCTGAAGCCGTCCTCCGTATTCCCTCCTTTTCCCAGCAAACCATCTTACAAATCGCGTATGACCTGCCTTATAACAAGTTGAAACAGAAGTTCCTTCTGAAGTTAGCGCGTGGCTTTCAAAGCATACGCTTCTTAACTTCAATAAACATTAATGGTGAATAGAAGATTTCTCCGAAATTTCTTCTTGTTTAACTTCAGATTTTTCGCCTAAAAGCGCTGGAATCGCAAACTCCACAATTACCAAGACAACTAGCAGAATTATTATTATAGATATTCCGGAGGAATTATGCATAAAAAGAGCGACGCTTCCAAGCCATGGAATCCGCAACACAACCTTACCAACCACTTTATCCTCTGAAACAGCAACCCCGTCGGGACTATCGTTGCCATCGCCTTTTGTCTGGAAATACGTTATATTTCCTCTTCGTTCTTCTGCAATGGCTCTATGGACTACTAGTTCACTACCGCGATGAAAAACGATAATGTCACCATCAGGGTATGGAGCTGCCTTGATCCCCTGAGGGTTGATTCCTTGAATTATTATCAAGTCGCCCACATGTAGTGTTGGTTCAAATGGATGAGACCAACCGTCGCAGTACATGTGTTGTACAGTACACATGCTGCCGGAAGCCACAGCTAATGCAGGATACTGGGTGTTTGACACTAGTTGTAATCCATACCAGAAACCGAGAACTATTACAACAATTAGGACTATCGTTATTGCGGTTTGGATGTACTCGTTTTTCAATGCCTTTCGGACTGTGTCCAGCGTCAATTTTATGCCTTCTTTTTTTTGTTGGTGTGCTCTTGTTGACATAGCCTTCAAGGTTTTAAAACTTAGCGCTTGAATTCATAAAAAATTGGGGGGAGGGGGGGAAGATGAGGGTAACCTTAAAGCTCTGTGGCTTTTGAACTAGTTTGGTCTTGTCTGAGACGCCTTGGAATCTTTGCAGCGTTTAGGGCATTCATGTACATCCTATATGTTATTATCATCTGTTTTTCTTGCCTGGACATTAGGTTATAGGGTCTTAAGTCTTATGCGTTGCCTTGGCATATTCCGCAGTCTAAGTTGATTTTTGTTTCGTTTGCGTTTTCGGCATGTGACGGTTATTGTCAGAGCTTTTTTAAGCTGGAATCTTCTTTTTACTCAACACTACACGGAA
>DAOVQA010000035.1:0-8673 GCA_030628925.1 Candidatus Bathyarchaeota archaeon
CTTGCTGACATCATTGGTGGCGGAAAGGAGAATCATGTTCACTTTTACAATAATGAGAAATGTGGTGTAGCTTCATACGCATACGTAGATGGTGATAAGCTATATCCAATCACTGATTTCATTGATGCTGACAAATTCTTAGAAGATTTACACAAAGTTGATAAAAACATTTTACATAAGGCGAGTTTTGCTTTAAGCCTAGTGCCGAAAATGATACAGACAAGAGACCTGAGGAAGTCTTTGGCTAAGAAGATACACAAGTATATAGTTAAAGATGAATTGCCGAATGGCATTAGGATTTCTAACATGCTCGATGAGATAGTAGAAAAAGGTAACTACTCTACTCTGGGCGAGTTCCATCAATACTTCTTGTTCTTTGGCATGATGCATTTCATGGATCCTTATAACTATGACATAAACAGGGTTCAAAGGTGTTGCATTCACTACGGCTCACCAGATGGGAGGGTTATACCTTTCTGCACTTACAATGTTTTTCCAGAAGTCTACAGGGATGCCATACTGAAGGAAAACAGAGTTAAAGAAACAAAGCTAGAAGGAAAATTGAAGAAAGAGGAAAAGAAAAAGGCAAGGGACGTTGCTGAATTCAGGCATATGATAAAAGAGGTAAAAAACTCTGATCTTTACAAGTCATACTACAGAGGGCTATTGTAGATGTTTAATTATCAGGAGTGTACCAGAACCCATGATACATTTCATGTGTGGATCGGAAGCACTCATAGTTGTTGAGAAGAGAATTGGCATTGAATAGCGCGCGCTAAAAGACGTTGTCACATTCCTTTCATTAACTGGTTTATTATTACCAGTTTCTGGATTTCAGTTGTTCCCTCATATATCTCTGTTATTTTTGCACAGCGGTGGAAGCGTTCAACATGGTAATCTGCTAGATAGCCGTATCCACCATAAATTTGTATTGCATCGTCTGTTACTTCCATTGCAACTCTGCCTGCAAAGGCTTTTGCCATAGAAGTTGCCGTTGAGACGAATTTTCCTTGGTCATACAACCAAGCCGCCTTATAAGTTAACATTCTTGCAGCTTCGATTTTGATTGCCATCTCAGCCAGTTTGAAGGATACTCCTTGGAACTTGATGATTGGTGAGCCGAATTGTTTTCTGGTTTTAGCGTATTGGAATGCACGTTCAAAGGCTCCCTGGGCCATGCCCACAGCTTGGGCAGCAACGGTAATTCTTGTACCGTCGAAAAGTTCAAGAGTGTAATAGAAGCCCTTGCCAAGTTCGCCAACCAAGTTGTTTTCAGGTACTATGACATCGCTTAGTGAGAGGGCACCTGTAACGCACGGTCTGATGCCCATCTTACCATGGAGTTGTGTAGCTTCAAATCCCGGTATGCCTTTCTCAATCAAGAATGTGCTTTGACCCCTGTGCGAAGGTACAATCTTCAGATCTGTTTGGCAAAGTACTATGAACGTGTCAGCTATCGGGGCGTTCGTTATGAATTGTTTATCGCCGTTAATAATCCATTCATTTCCGCTTTTCACGGCTTTTGTGTCCATACGTCTTATGTCGCTTCCATGTTCAGGCTCCGTGACGGCTGCAGCACAAATTGCGTCGCCTCTGGCCAACGGAGGGATATACTTTTTCTTCTGTTCTTCGGTTCCATGTTTTAACAGGATGTCTGGAACCATCAGGATTCCAAGCGACATTGCAGCTCCAAGTCCCGGGTCTGTCCTGCACATTTCCTCGACTCCTATAGAATCTTCTAGAAGGCCGTATCCTTGGCCATCATACTCTTCGGGAACCCTCAAGCTTGTGAACCCTAGTTTGGCTGCTTTTTTGTAGAGTTCCATGGGAAATTCTTCTTTTTCATCAAGCTCCAAGGCCAGTTCTGGTGTAAACTCCTTTTCACAGAACCCTCTAACAGCTTTTTTGATTTCCTTCTGTTCCTCATTTAATTCAAAATGCATTCCTACTTTCTCCTTTCCAATTAGAACTATGCTTTTTGTCCTTTTAACTCATATATTTTATCTTTCACTAAAGGCACTATTTTGAACAGATCTTCGATAACACCGTAGTCAGCGAAGCTGAAGATAGGAGCTTTGGAGTCTTTGTTTACGGCTATTATCAATTCTGAATTTTTCATTCCGAGAACATGTTGAAAGGCTCCGCTTATTCCAAGAGCAATGTAGAGTTTTGGTTTTACGGTTTTTCCTGAGGTGCCTATTTGACGATTGTTTGGGAGCCATCCTTTGTCCACAATTGGACGTGAACAGGCAAGCACTCCTCCAAGACTCTCCGCCAAATCCTCTGCAGTAGGCAGGTTACTTTCGTCCTTTATGCCGCGTCCAACACCAACCAGCACGTCTGCAGCTGTTATGTCAACTCCACCTGGAGGAGGCAAAACATAGTTGACAAAACGTTTCTTGGTTATCTCCTCCGTAAATGAAAAAGGACTTTCAATTATTTCGCCATTCAAAGCTGGCTTTTGAACTTCAAAGGCTGCTTGACGGATAGTAACAACGTAGCCTTCAGCTTTGCGGACTGTTGCCCTAACATTCACTTTGCCCCCGTACATTTGTCTTGTTATGAACAGTGTTTCACTTTCAAACTCTATGTCTATGCAGTCTGTTGCAAGGGGCAGTTTCAGAGAGGCTGCAAGGCCTGGAGCTAAGTCCACACCAAAGGCTGTATGCCCTATCATCATTAGTAGTGGCTTACGTTCGCCAATTAGGTTTGACAGCACTTTCTTATAAGCTTCGGAGTTAAAGTTCTCTAATCTTGTATCTTCAACTAGCAGAACCTTCTTTGCATATTCTGAAAGAGCTTTAGCTTGTTCTTTGACTTCTTTGCCCAGCAAAACCGCTGTCAAATCAGCGTTTGTTTTCTCAGCAAGATCCTTTCCCTTTGTTAACATTTCAAACGTTATGTCTCTGATTTGCCCCTGTCTATGCTCTGCCAGAACAAATATTTCCCTCATTTATATCAGCCCCCTTGATTTGATGATCTCAACAATTTTGGCTGCAACCTCTTCTGGAGTTCCCTTAATGAATTCTGCCTGTTTCTCCACTGGAGGCATAAACATCTTCCCCATCTTTATCCAAGAACCTGCTTCACCAACATCGTCTTCGCTTAAGCCTATGTCAGCCAAGGCCTGAACCTTTATCTCCTTCTTCATGGCTTTTCTAATGCCCAAGATGGAGACATATCTTGGCTCATTTATTCCTGTCTGAACAGTGAGAACAGCAGGCAATTCCAACTCAACTATTTCTTCCAATCCTCCCTCCAATTCACGATTAACCTTGACAACACCATCGCCTAACTCAACTTTCTTAACCATCGTAGCATACGAAATTCCAAGCATTTCCGCAAGCACAGGTCCAACCACCGTGTAGCCGTCATCACCAGCCAGAGCCCCAGTTAATATCAAGTCAAAAGGTAAACTCCTGATCACACTGTGCAAAATTCTTGCAATAGCATAACCATCAGAACCTTCAAACTTCGCATCCGTCAATCTTATAGATTTATCTGCACCCCTAGCCAAGCACTTTCTCAATGTACTGTCGGCATCCTCAGAACCCACAGTTATTGCTGTGACTGTGCCTCCATTTTTCTCCTTAATACGAACTGCTTCTTCTAACGCGTAGTCGTCACATTCATTAATGTCAAAGACAAGCCCAGTTAGTTCTATAGCCTTACCTGTATCATCAATTTTTATCTCCGCTTCCGCTGTTTCTGGAACATGCTTCACACAAACAATTATATCCAAACTTTTCGCCTCTCAAACGCAAGATTTCCGTTCAGCATTATCGCTTTTTCGTGTATTTTCACTTGATTCCATATAATCTTTGCTGACTTCATCTTTCAGTTTCAATGATGAAAAGTATAAAGGAATCTAAATGCCTGTTTACAACAATTTCAGCAGCTTACTTTTTGTTCGGCTTAATCTTCTGTTTAATGGCGTTGCGTTTTTCAGCTGGTAGAGGTCCGAATTTCTTTATTCTTTCAGTAAACCTTGTGAACAGGTCTGCAGCTTTTTTGTAGACTGGTAAGGGTATGTAACTGTATCGGATTCGCATACCTTTGATGTCAAACTCTGCTAGTGAACGCTTCATTTCAATCATTCGTTTTTTTGTAAACTTTTCATCCACATCTTGCTGTCCTTCAATTATTAGTATACCATCAACTCCAAAAGCAAATGCGGAAAGCAGATGTTTCAAGCCTAGGATGGCTGTTGATGGAACAGGCACAATTCGAATGTTCTCTGAGTAGTTGACGCGGTCAAGCCCCAGAAAGTCCATACCTGTATATCCAACGTTCTGTTCAACAAAGGCGACTATTCTGACTTCATCCGGTTTTTTATCACTGAGGACTCCTCTTAAGTGTGCCATTATCTGCTTAGTTGTTGAATTCTTAAAGTCTACAGCCTCTCTTGGACAGACGGGTATGCATGCGCCGCAACCAGTACACATGAAAGGGTTGATCTTAGCTTCTTCATCTTGGATAGTTATGGCGTTTGAAGGACACGTTTGAATGCATATGCCGCAGCCATCACATAACTCTGGGACCACGTATGCTTTTTCAGGACTTGTAGTGATGTATTCACTTTTCAGGAACAGAGAAGCCTTGGAAGCAGCTCCTAAAGCATCTGAAACCGTGTCACGAACATCCTTGGGGCTTAGGGCGCAACCACAGGCAAAAACTCCTGTAATCAGTGTGTCAACAGGATCAAGCTTCGGATGCTTCTCTTGTACAAAACCATCTGCACCCAAAGAAAGCCTCATTTTTCCAGCAAGTTCCTCAAGCCCAGAAGGTGGAACCATAGGTGTTGCCAAAGCAACCAAATCAAATTCTTGTTCCGCCACGTTACCAGTCAATGTGTCTTCAGCCAAAACAACAAGTTTGCCCTCTCTGTTTTTCCAGATTTCAGCTACTTTACCCCGCACAAAAACAACTCCTTCTTCTTGGTCTCGCCAATAAAGCTCCTCATAACCCTTGCCCGTAGCCCTAATATCTGTATAATAAATGTGAATGTCTATTCCAAGCATCTTCTTGAGCAAGAAAGCCTGCTTCAAAGCGTACATGCAGCAAATACGGCTGCAATACGAAATGTAATTTTTGTCCCTTGACCCTGCGCAGAGAACTACCGCCATTTTTTTCACGTCGCTGCCGTCGGCCCTCTTCACGTAACCACCTGTTGGGCCAGAAGCTGAAACAAGCCTCTCTAAATCCAACATGGTTATGACATCCTTGTAAACGCCATATCCATAGTTCTCAAGCTTCCGAGCGTCATAAAGCTCATAACCTGTAGCCATAAGAATAGCGCCTATATTCAAATCAATTGTTTTTCCTTGGTCTTCCAAGTTTATGGCTTTGGATGGGCAGAGCTGCTCGCATTTTCCACATTTCGTGCAGGAGTTAAAATCTATCACGTAAGCAGATGGCACAGCCTGTGGAAATTCTATGTAAACCGCTTTTCTCAGTGACAAGCCTTCATTAAACTCGTCCAATGCAGTCACTGGACACACCTTCGTGCATACGCCGCAGCTTCTACACTTGTCCACGTCTACGCCTCTGGGTTTCATGAAAACCTTCACGTTGAAGTTGCCTGGACGCCCATTGACCTCTTGAACCTCAGCGTAAGTAAGCAGGTTTACATGTGGATTCCTTCCAACTTCAGCCATTCTAGGAGTAAGTATGCATTGGGCACAGTCAAGGGTTGGAAAAACCTTCGTTAGCTTTGCCATATTACCTCCTATACTCGGCTTCCTCTCTACAACATGAACTTTAAAGCCTAGATAGCCAAGTTCAAGAGCTGCAGTTATCCCAGCTATTCCACCGCCTACAATTAGGATTTCTCTCGAGCCTTTTTCACTTATGGTTTCTAGACGTTCAAGTTCTCGGCTCCGCTCATAACCGCCTTTAACTAGGGTTACGGCTTTTTTTGTAGCTTCTGCAGAAGATTGTGGACCGTGCACCCATGAGCACTGTTCCCTTATATTGACAAAATCAAGCATGTACGGATTCAAGCCTGCTCGTTCCAGAACACTTTGAAAGGTTACGAGGTGCATTCTTGGTGTGCAGCTGGCAATTACAACTCTATCTAAATTGTTCTTTTTTACTGCGTCTATTATCATTTCTTGGGCTGGTTTAGAACATAAGTATTTGTGGTATTTAGCTACAATAACCCCTTTCCAGCTTCTAGCAGCTTCAATAACAGCCTTCACATCTACAACATCTCCTATGTTTCCGCCACACTCACAAACGAATATGCCGACTCTTGACAGATTTTTCTCCATTAACCGCGATCTCCAATTTCTTTGGTTCTTTTGATTCATACGAGGAAAACGCTTAAAAAATCTTATGTTCCCTTTCTAGACAAACGTGACCTTGAAATGAATGCACAGGAGCTTGTTAAAAAACATAAGTTGCTGGAATGCATCCAGTGCGGAATATGTACTGGAAGCTGCCCAGTCTCCAGAAAAGCAAACTTGAACATTAGAAAGTACATGAGAGAAGTCGCCTTCACAGGTAACCTAACTGTACCTTCCCAAGACGAGTTGTGGAGCTGCACAACCTGTTCGACATGCAGTGTTCGATGTCCAAAAGAATTAAATCCCTTCGAGTTTTTAATAGACATCCGAAGCATAGCCGTTGAGGAAGGACAGATTGCGCCTACAATTCGAGATGCGTTGGAAAGCGTTTTTAAAAATGGAAACCCGTGGGGAAGGATAAGAAGCAAGAGGTCCGATTGGACTCATGACTTAAATGTCAAGCATATCTCACAGGGCGCTGAAAACCTGTATTTCGTTGGTTGTACACCAGCTTACGACCCAAGAGTGCAAGAAATTGCGAAAAGTCTTGTGAGATGTTTCCAAAAGGCGGGAATAAGCTTTGGAATTCTCGGCGATGAAGAGAACTGCTGTGGAAGCGAAGTTTACGGGATAGGTGAAAAGGGGTTATTTGAGTTTTTGGTTGAGGAGAACCTAAGGATCTTCAGCAAATACAATGTAAAACAGGTGATTACAAGTTGTCCACATGCCTTCCACGCCTTTAAGAACCGATATGGACAGACAAGCTTCGAAGTTCAGCATCACACGCAGATACTTGTCAATCTAATAGAGAACGGGAAACTCACATTTTCAAAGGAAGTGAACAAAAAAGTCATTTATCACGACCCGTGCTTCCTGGGTAAACAAAACGGCGTCTACAATGAGCCTAGAAAGGCTCTTGAAAGCATACCTGGCGTAACACTACTGGAGTTTGACCGTTCAAAAGAGAGAAGCCTCTGCTGTGAAGGCGGCGGCGGAAGGATGTGGATTGACATTCCGGGGGAACGCCTGGCAGAAATCCGTGTTAGGGATGCAGTCGAATCTGGTGCAGAAATACTGGCCACTGCTTGTCCATTCTGTCTCTTAACTCTGGAAGACGCTGTAAAAACCACGGGTTTTGAAGAGAAAATCAGAATTATGGACATAGCAGAACTACTTTCACTTGCTCTGTAACATCCACCAACAAATGTTTCCACAACAGACGACCGCATCTTGATTCAGTGAAAGCGAACTTATTTTAGATTTTTGAAACGTGAGCTAGAAGTGCCGTTTCAAGACCTCTACTATGGGTTAATTTATTATAGAAAAAAGCCTATAGATAGAACCATTTACAATTAGAATTAAGTGCTAATAAGAACGTGATGGCTGAATCGGATGCCCCACATTAAAAAAATAGAGCTTAAAGGCTTCAAGTCCTTCGGACCCAAAAATGTTAAAGTAACCCTAGATAAGGGTTTCACAGTAGTTACAGGTCCAAATGGAAGTGGAAAAACAAATATTATGGATGCAGTTTTATTCTCTTTGGGAGAGCTGAGCACAAGAAGACTGCGTGCAGAAAGTGCCGCCAAACTAATTTTCCACGGATCTGAGAAGGCTGGATTGGAAAGGTCGAAAAAAGCCAAGGTGATAATTCAGTTTGATAATAAAGATGGGCGTATACCAGTTGACACGGCAACCGTTACAGTCTCCCGTGAAGTTCAGAGAAATGGTCAAAGCGTTTATAGACTTAATGGAAGAAGAGTCTCAAGAACCCACATTTTAGAAGTTCTTTCTGTGGCCGGAATAAGCTCTACAAGCCAAAATATAGTCATGCAGGGTACGATAACGCGGCTGACAGGAATCTCGTCTTTTGAGCGTAGGAAAATCATTGAAGATTTGGTTGGAATAGCCCAATATGATGCTGAAAAAGCTGATGCTGAAGAAAAATTGCAGGCAGCAGATCTTTCGATACGCACAGCCATGGGCAGAATAGATGAGGTACAGGAGAGAGTGGACACTCTTGAAAGGGAACGCAATGAACTCTTAAGATACGCTTTCATCGAAAGCGAGATAAAAAAGTTCGAAGCTGTGAAGCTATCCCACGACATATCACAGATTCAAAAGGTAATAAAAGAGTTTTCTTCCCAAGCTGATAAGGTTAAAACTAGAGTTGACAAATTGAAGCATCTTCGGGAGCGATTCAGGTTCCAGAGAAGAGGGATAGAAAGAGAATGGCGGAAACAAAGCGCAGTAATGGTTGAAGAAGGCGGTTCACAAGTAATAAAGGTTCAGATAAAAATCGGCGAATTGAAATCGAAAATAATTGAGCTGACAACAAAAATAAGTTCAGGAACAGCAAGCCTTGAAGGATTAACACGGGTTAGAGAAA
>DAOVQA010000171.1:0-3127 GCA_030628925.1 Candidatus Bathyarchaeota archaeon
AGACAATCCTAAAACCGTTTCCAGATCCGTTATGATATTGTTCGATTCTTGCTGATCTTTGAATTTCATCTCGTACGCTTGCGCAGAATAATAAACATCCCTTAGGGTCGACGTTTTGCGCTGAGAACTGAGTTCTCGGGAAAACAAGGCTGTCCAAACAAGCTGTGTGAAAGGTCTTATATGACGTATGTTGCGGGTGTTCCTGCGAACTCTTCTATCACCCAAAATATACTGTCTCACTTGGGGATCATAATAAATGTTTTCTGTTGAGCGACTCGGCATCTCTATTGAAGGAAAATATCCCCTATCCATCTGTTCGTAAACCTCAAGCCCAAGGCTCTCCAAACTTGCTAAAACTTCCTTTTTCCTTTCTGTTATGATACCTTTATTTTTTCTATGTTTCAAATTTCTTCACGCTTCTCAAGAGCTTTTTTATATCCGGATTTTTTTCCTTACCAGCAAGCTGAGTTGAAAAACGGGCTATTTTCGGCAAATATCTGCTGAAGATATCAAGTCTTTTCTGCTCTTTGTGCACATGCTCCTTTCTAGTTAGAAAGCGTTGAAGTCGACGGGCGACCTCTCGCAGTCCGTTGGCTATTTCTCTTCTGACTTCTGGTCTGTCAGCGATGAATTCCTTTCCAACAGTTTTGTATGGGATTTTGGTGCTGCAAATATGTACTGCTATAGCGATCGGCATATCAGGTGTAACCTTATATCTTCGCCAATTCATCGAGTTTGTCACTGTTGTTGAGACATCGCTTGCTTCGTCATAAAGTAATGGGATTCTGTTGGCAAAACGATAAATCAGGAAGTTTCCTTTCCTAGGAATATCCCCCCCGTAAGCAATTGCCACTTCAACAATGAAGGGATGACCAGCATAGGCTGATGGACTACGTTGATGGACAACCACAAACTCAGGCTTCAGCTCCTTCAGAACACCTACCTCCAACAACTCCTCACCTAAAGGTGACAAGCAACTTGCGTTTGGCGGCAAGAACTCCCTGAACTTTCTTAGCATGCGCATTAACCTAACAATTTCCCCGTGGGTAAGCTTTTTAGGATTCTTGGATGGGCTTATGTTACTGAATGCCAAGAACTTGTTCGCGGTGATTTCGCCGACTCTGTGAAAATGGTTTTTCAGGAATTCAAGCATGTTCCGGTAAGGAGTTACTTGTATAAGGCGTTGGAGAAGTTCTACGTCAACACCATATGGGTGCGGTAGGGTCTCCTTTGGTGGATTAGGCATCTCCTCAGTGACTCTTGTAAACTTGTATAACCTGCCTTTAGGGTCAATAAAAGTCATGTTTGCGTATGGATTGACCATTGCGGTCTGTTTGAAGTATTCCAGAATTTTTGGCATAGCTCTACTGTAATCGCCTTCAAGACTGAACTCAACTATCGTTCCACGCCAACTTTCTTTATTTATGAGAACCTTTCTATCAAGTATGAGCGGTCTGTTTCTCTGGATATCGATCCTAAGCTTATACGCATAGATTCTTGATCGGCCAGTGCTTGAGATTACTCGGGCAGGCTGATGCGTAGTGATTTGTCCATATAGAATCGCCATTTTTCCGCCTAAGCCGAAGGTTCCTCTTTGCTGTTTTGGCTTGTATTTTGAGCCGTAAAGCACTTGTCCAAAGGCTGACGGTATGTGTCTTGGCGGGATTCCTATGCCGTTGTCTTCAACTCTGAGCTTGTAAACGTTTCTTTCTTCATCTGCCTCATCTGCATAGGAAAGTCTGACATAGATGTTTGGTAGTATTTTAAGGGTGTCAGTGGCATCTAAAGAGTTCTCTACAAGTTCTCTTACGGCTGCGAAAATGGCTCGAGAGGGATTTGTGAATCCCGCTATTTCTCTGTTCCTATAAAAGAAGTCTGCCGCGCTTATCTCCTCAAATGTTGTCTTAGCCACCTAAGCCTCCACCAACACCATCTCTGACACAAATCACTTTTACGATATGTTCTGCTCACTCTTTAATTTAACTACACTTCTAAGCAAATTCTGTTCATTTCCTAAAAGGATAGGTGTAAAGTTTTTAGTGTAGGTATGAAACTTCACTTACGTTTTCTCAGCAGCATAACGCCTTCATGGTGGCAGATGTATTCAAAGCCTACTTCAATGAGTTTGCCTGCTTCCTCAATTGTTCTGGCGGTTGCAAAGTGAAATTCGTCATTTCTATCCGTGAATATCGCTGCTTCCAAGTTTATGTAGATCATGGTGCTCTGAATCTGTTTGTGGCCTAGCAGTTGTTTGACGTATAGAATATCATGGGTTCTGTGGTATTCCATTGTGCCTTTCCAATGTCTGAACGTGGTGAAGGTGATTTTCAGCAGCCGAGGATTGTTTAGTTTTCGGGTTAAATGTTTCCTTGCGTCAGGATAGCCGCTTTTGAGGCTTTCATAGTTAAAGATGTACTCTGATTAGAGCGCGCGCGCTAACCACCCGCTCGCTGATGCTCGTCCCCTAGAAGTTTCATGTGCAAACACAACTTCCAAAGCGCTATGCTGCTCAGCTTTATAGTCTCTGACTCAGCAAGTCATCCGCAGTTACTTAGTCTCCAGATGGGTTTGGCGACAAAATTAATGAACTCTGTATCATAAATGGACACCTGACTATGGTGCACACTTTGCCTAACTATATAAGATTCTTGAAAGTAATTATTTTGAGATGTCCCAATGTTTCAGTCAACCGTAGAAGAAGCCAAAAAGGCGTGGTTTTTCTATGAACCTCTGACTCTTCTTCATTCTTACAAGGAGCTTCTAAAACAAATTATCGATGTTTACACGCCCTATAAGTACATTGTAGAACGGTATTCCAAAAAAGTCAACCGCACAATCTATCCTATTACAGAGCAGTACCTCAAAGAGAAACCTGAAGTTGCTGAGCAAAACATTATGCTTCTAAAGAATGCGATGGAATTATGGAGGACAGCATCACAAACAAGCGACGCAGTTGCACCTATACTATATCATTATTCATGGCACTGTTTCAATTCTTTCTTTACATATACATTCTTTAGATGGGACCCCCAACACGCTGGTTCTCATGGGATTAGTATTCCATCCGAGACACTAACTGAGAGTATTAAAGAGATTAAGATTAGATTTCGTGAGGAAAAAGACGAAG
>DAOVQA010000079.1:0-5613 GCA_030628925.1 Candidatus Bathyarchaeota archaeon
ACCTTGCTGTAAACCGCTTCATTTCACATGCCAGGGATATAGTCTGAGTGAAGATTGTGGAAAGATATTCAGAAAACGAAAGTAACGTTTGGATGAGTCTCTCCTTGTCCTCTGTTCCTTTCTGGTAGGGTCGCGTGCGCTAGGACAATGAACATAACACGATAAACTGTTTTGGATTTCTGATTTAAAATCTGACTTTTTCTTTCTTGGAAGTTGTCTTTTTAGGTTTTCCTGCCCATTCATGTTTACAAACTTTACATTTTTTCAGATTTCCAGTTATCATAATCTTCTTACTCCCGCATTGAGGACATCGTTCTTTTCTACCCATTTATTTTACATCTCTTCAGCCAAAGCTTCAATAATTAGATTATAATCACATTGTACCTTGTTTGAAGTTGTACTAAAGATTTGAGATAGAATCGTATACATGTGAGGTCAAATAAGCTGGGATTTTGAGATTCTATCCATCTGAATGTGTATCATTTCCTTAGTCGAGGAATGAAATAAACTATAACTGCTACTATCGTCATAGCAATGGATATTAGCCATATCCATTCTGACCTTAAGAACTTATTTAGAATGAGCAATGCTAAGACGAACAATATCAGAATGGTTGCAACTGTTCTAATGTGCAACTTACAACCCTCGTTCAGAGATGCTAATCATGATATTTCTCTTTTGTCTTCCAGAAATCTATTAATTCTTTTGGTTCTGCTATAACTTTTCCACGGTTGTTAACAGCATTTTACTTTCTCTGCAGACCTAAATGTCTTTGCTCTTCAGTAACAAACTTCATAACTATAGTTCTTGTTTCTATGCTCAGTTCGCGCGCGCTGGAGAAGAAAACGAGAATACGTAAACCTGTAGCTCCCTTCTTGGTTTCTGGCAATTAACATTCGTATATACTTTTTACACGTCTGCAAGAGTTACAGAAATCTACATAACCAATGAATAAACCATATTTGAACCAAGCAGCAACCAGTTCACAGCAAAAGTTGTCGAAAAACCTAAAGAGGCTAAAGCCTTACTTGAAATAGGCTTCGAACACACATGTCAAAAAGACGGATTAATGTTTCTCAGAAAATGTAAATAAGCTTCCAAAACAAAAAGTAGTCTACATCATATAAAAAGTGGCCGAGGTGAGGTAGCTTGGTAGCCTATGGGCTTGTGGAGCCCAGCGCCCGGGTTCAAATCCCGGTCTCGGCCTTCAAATCTTGAACTAAAAACTAATAGGTTGAAACTTGCTTTTACTAGAATGGAAGATGTCATAGATGCAAAGAAAGAGGTTTGTTTTTCCTTTTTCTGCGATTGTAGGTTTAGATAGGCTGAAGCTGGCAATTTTGATTAATACGATAAACCCGAAAATTGGTGGGTTGCTTATAAGAGGGCCGAAAGGCTCTGGAAAAAGCACTATTGTTCGGGCTTTAGCGGACATTCTTCCTAATATAGAAATTGTTAGAAATTGCCCGTTTAACTGCAATCCTCATGACCCATCCAACATGTGTTCTAAATGCAGTGAAAGGTTTAGGAAGGGGTTGAATCTGCCGGTGGAAGAGAGAGAAATGGTTGTTGTTGATTTGCCTCTCGGCGCAACGGAAGATAGGGTTGTTGGAAGTCTGGATGTAGAAAAGGCAATAAAACACGGGATAGAAGCGTTGGAACCGGGGATCCTTGCTGATGCAAATCAGAATATTCTGTACGTAGATGAGGTTAACTTGCTGTCGGACCACATTGCAGATGACTTGTTAGATTCTGCTGCTACAGGATGGAATATTGTTGAAAGAGAAGGGATATCGGTTAGTCACCCCTCCCGCTTCATATTTGTTGGAACAATGAATCCTGAAGAAGGAGAGTTAAGACCGCAGCTTCTTGATCGTTTTTCCCTATCCGTCACGGTTGAAAGAATAATGTCTGTGAAGGATAGAATAGAAGTAGTTAAAGGAAACTTGGAGTTCGAAGCTGACCCTGAAAAATTCTATGAAAAATGTAGACCTCTACAGGAAGAGCTGCGAAACAGAATAGCGCAGGCGAGAAAAGCATTAAAAGGCGTAACTATTCCAGAAAACCTCTTCGAAGCCATCTGTGAAACATGTTCAGTGTTGAAGGTTGACGGTTTACGCCCAGACATAGTCATTGCAAAAGCAGCCTCAACGCTTGCAGCCTTTGAAAACAGGAAAGAAGTAAAGTTGGATGACGTTTTGGTCGCGGCTGAATTTGCATTAAGCCACAGGACAAGAGAAGGAGGATTCCTTGAACCAGCAAGCCCGCAGGAAATAGCTGAAGCTTTCAAGGTAACAGTGAAGAAAGTTTTTCAATTTGAAAAGACAGGGGAAACAACAGAAAAAGAAATGAAAAAAAGAAAATTTTTGAAAGGAAAGGCTGTTTTCTGGGCTAGAAAGAACGCAGAAAAGAAGGATAAAAAAAAATCTGAAAAAGACAGCTTTTTCAAGAAGCTCCGAAGAAGGCAATTTGAGTTAATGTTTTTGTTGAATCGGTTAACTGGTGGTGTTCTTTTTGGGTTTGGAAAAAAGCTGAAGAAAACCCCTGAAAACGCGCCTGGCACAGATGGCCTTAGAGTTGGCTCTAACAAACTTCATGGAGAAACTTGGGAAGAAAAGGTTAAAAAGAAAAAAGGCAAGATTAAGGGAATTCCTACAGTGAGTGATGCTGCCAAATCCTCAGGGGTTTCTCAGGGCTTTCGAATTTTCAGCGGTTTGGAAAAGAGAATTGTTTCTCCATCCAAATTCTTTTTAAAAATGGGTAAGATAAAAACTAGGAAAAGGGGAGTTTATGCTGGAAAGCATGCTCAGTCGATAACTACTCTTCACAAGGGCAAGCCCTACGGATGGAAGTTTCCACATGGAAAACCTGTTGACATTCATCTTCCAGCCACCATCAGAGAAGCATCTAGGAAACAGAGGAGCCGAGAAAAACCATTAGAAACAGCGTTGAACATCCGTGTCGAAGATGTGCGTGAAAAGCTAAGATCATACAAGGTTCCTATAACAATGATGTTTGTAATTGACCTAAGCGGTTCCATGCTTCTTAATCTCGATGCTGTAAAAGAAGCGTTGCTGAGGCTTCACAGCGACGCATACCGGTGTAGAGATCGTGTGGGCATAGTGGCTTTGAAGGATTTAGGAGCTGTTGTTGTTCAACATCCAATAACAAATTTGAGAGTTGTAGCCAACAAGCTTGCTAACTTACGTGTGAGTGGTTTCACCCCTCTTGCAGCTGGGATGCTGAAGGCACGGGAGGTCTTGAAGGAAGCAAAGAGGAGAGACCCGTCAACTTTGCCTGTTATGGTCATAATAACTGATGGGAGTGCAAATGTTCCTCTGAAGAGAAGTCTTGAAACTGGTGAGATTCGACAGATAGAGGAAGTCCGCATAGTTGTTAGAGAATACGAAGACATAGCTGTGAAGGATGTAATATCCGTCTCTAAAATAATAAGACGCGAAGGAATTCACACAATTGTTGTAAACACAAATCCTCACATGTGGGGTCGCGAAACATATGGCCTTATTGTTACGGAAGTTCTGGCATCAATTACGAAGGGAAATCACCACTGTATCGGTAGATTAACAACAAAGGTTGACATGGTTGAAAACATGATTGAACGAATAAGTGAAGATCAGAAAAAAATATTCCGTGAACAATTGCTAAGATAGACATTATTCCGAGACCTCTGAAGGATTATGTGAACAGAATTGCTCAATGATAAGAGAAGTGGACGAATAGCAGTAGTGGCCCATTGCATCCTAAATCAGAATTCTCGTGTGTCAGGCTTGGCAGAAAGATCAAGTGTAATAACTGAAATTATAGAATTGCTAATGAGTAACGAAGTAGGCATAATCCAAATGCCATGTCCCGAACTAACGTATGCTGGTTTACTGAGACAACCTCAAACCAAAGATCAGTATAATAATGCCGTATTCAGAAGTCACTGCAGAAAAATCGCCAATAAAATTGTTGATCAAATACAGGAATATGCAAAAAGTGGAATAAAGACAAAGCTGGTGATAGGTGTTGATGGAAGCCCAAGCTGCGGTGTAAATATAACTTCAAAGGGGAACCCACGAAGTAAATCGAAGCATAAAAAGGTAAAGGGCTCCGGAATTCTAATGGAAGAGCTACGTTTTGAGCTGGAACAAAAAAGAATTTCAATCCCATTCTATGGAATACTGTATAAACGCTTGCTCAAAGATTTGATAGAGATAGAAAAGCTGCTTAAGGACTAAATCGGCGGCTTAGTATGCCTTTTTGTCACCCTAGTTTTCCGAGTCCATTTTTCAAATTCAGTTGATGGTGGTTTCTCAATGAAAAGCTGCTTTCTCTCAGCTTCCAAGAAAAGATTTTTCCCCTCCAAGAATTCAGCTGCCGTGAAAACCTTATGTCCACACATACTTGCCTTTTCAAGGACGCTTCTTGTTTTTTCTCGCCAATCTTTATCTCTTAAAATGTGATGTTCCAGAATTGTGGAGGGCACAGCTTCAACGATCTTTCCAAGATTTTCTAATCCAGATTGGATGTCTTCTTCTTTAACCCTGAACCCAGATAAATAGAGTGGCGGACCACCTATCATTATCAACTGCGGTTTTTCTATCAGAACTAGTTCAAGCGTGTGTGAACACATTGGACCTTGAACGTCGGGTGCAAACATGAATTTCTCACTTTCATATTCGATGGTTGTCATTAAAACCCAGCCTAAAACTGAGTTTTCAACTCCATGAAAAACAGGTTCTGAAAATCTAACTTTTGTCAATTTTCCAAAAGTGAAGGTTTTTTCATCCGCAACCTGAATTTTTTCAGCGAATTTTCCGCTTGTTTTCTGAAACATCCATCCTCTTCTTCTTTGGCTGTAATTGATTTTCTCTTTCGGATTTTTCATCAAAATTGTTTTTCCCTCATAAATTTGTCTAGCGGTTTCTGTTGCTTCCGTCCAGTTACATAGCCAATCTTCATAAGAAGGTGTATGATGGTCGAAATGGTAATGGCTTATTGTTATAATTTCAGCTTTTTCCGAGGCTTCTGCAATTCTTCTGCGGCACAAGGCGATAGCTTTGAATTCTTCTGGGTGAGGTGGCAAGCGAAAACGGTTTGGACACAGCGAAACCCCGGCATCTAAAAGTATTTTCACATCTGGAGTTTCAACGTATGTGCACATCGATCTTACACCAAGGCTTTCAGCAGCCAAAGGAACTACACGAATGTTCTTAAGCATAATCTTCAACACGTTTACAATTACTCTGTATCTTCTAGATTTACTTCTTTATTATTGTGATCAAGCTTGATTCGCTCTTCCGAAAAGACATTACTGTCCAGATCATATTTCCCAACGAAACTTCAGGTCCATTCTAAGCTTTCTTTCTCCGCACACAATGAACTTGATAGTTTCAAATAAAAGACAGGAACTGTGTGCTTAACGTTTGAGAATTCTTTCCGTGAAATAGTAGTCTTTCTTGTTGTATTTATGCGCATGCCATTTTGGACACATGTGATAACCCGTGAATTTTACGGTTTCAAAGCTTTTTTCATCAATATCTATTCCTGATAGAAATTCCTCGCCACAAGTTTTACATTTGACATAAAGCATAGGCATTTTAATTCCAC
>DAOVQA010000098.1:0-4812 GCA_030628925.1 Candidatus Bathyarchaeota archaeon
CAAGACAGATGACAAAAAATGAGAAGGGTGCAGGAGAAGCTTCTAGATTATTCCTAGTTTTCTGCCGCCTTCTTTGAAGGCTTCTAAGGCTCTATCCAGCTGCTCTGTTGTATGTTTTGTGCATAGTTGAACTCTGATTCTTGCCTTGTCTCTTGCCACCATCGGATAGAAAATCGGCAGTACGAATATTCCCCTTGTCCACAGATAGTCTGAAAGGTCCTTTGACGTTTTGCTTTTGCCACACATCACAGGAATTATAGGTGTTTCTGTGTTGCCAGTGTCGAAGCCTGCATCCTTAAATCCGTCTAACAGATGGTTACGGTTTTCCCAAACTCTCTTTACGTGTTGTGGTTCTGTTTCCAGCACATCTATGGATGCAGTGCAAGCTGCAGCAACACCGGGCGGAACAGCACCACTTAGCAGCCAGCTTCTAGCCTTGTTATATGCGAAGTTGCGGAGATCTTCGCCTCCAGTGATGTGGCCACCTACGACACCGAAAGCCTTAGAGAATGTTCCCATCTCCACGTGCACCTCATCACATCCAAGCTTGAAGTGGTTCACGATGCCTCGTCCTCCTTCACCTAACACACCTTCACCATGAGCATCATCAACGTAGACGCCAGCACCATGTTCCTTGGCAATCTTCGCTATCTCTGACAATGGTGCAAGATCTCCATCCATGCTGAAAACTCCATCTGTAAATATCCAAATATGCTTGTACGGAGGATCATGTTTCTCCGCTTCCTCCATCACACGAGTCAAATCTTCAATGCTCTTATGTTTGAATATAGCTCTATCCGCACGGCTCAGCCTCACTCCATCAATTATTGAACCATGGTTTAGTTCATCTGAAACAAACAGGTCTCCTCTACCAGCAAGTTGCGGAATAACTCCTTCATTAGCCATAAACCCTGTTTGAAAAGTCAGTGAAGCCGGAGCACTCTTGAACTTTGCAAGACGACGATCCAATTCCTCATGTAAAACCATGTTACCGGAAATTGATCTATCGCTTCCCGCACCCGCCCCATATTTTCTCGTTGCCTCCAGCGTTGCCTCAACAACCTTTGGATGTGTTGCAAGGTTCAGATAATTGTTTGCACACAGCATTAAAACTTCTTTTCCATCCACAGTACAAATCGGTTCACTTGCGCTTTCCAGAACCCTAAGCTGCCAATTCAGGCTTTCACGAACCAAGCGCCGGTATTCTTCACCTAAATATTTTGTAGGATGACGCGAAACTATCACATTAATCACCTTTAGCAAAAAATAGTTCCGCTTTCTTTTAATATTTGCCTATAGTCCTTTCACAATTTATCCTTCTTTCTAGCATTTTTCAGCGTTTCGCCTTTCTTAGTTAAGCAGAAAAAAGACGAGTTTGAATAACGCGGTACTAACGACTATGTTGTCTTCAACATAACGTGTAAAATCAACCTCTCGCTACATATGAAGCTTCAATCATCAACTGGATTAGACTGCCAAAAACACTAGAATGATCCACCAAGAAAAACAGCTAGAAATTGGAGAGGCCTGAAATCTCTCAGCTGTACGACGGGTCGGACAACGTCTTGATGCTTTGAAATCTCAAACCTCTCCAAGGCGTTAGTAGCGTGCGCCCTCTTAAGGCTAACCTTGATAAGGATATGGATAGAGTTCTGAAAAGGTAAACTTCTTTGTCTTGACAATTTAAGGAAGGAAATCGCGCAGTGAACCGTAATTAATTAGAATGTCTTAACGTAATGTTTTTTGGTGTTGATTTGAGAGAAACTCTGAAAGAACTCATGAGAAGAACGGTTTCTGTGAAAGATTATGTCACGCATATGAATGAGCCTTTTAGAGATAAGTTCATGGAGAGAATGAAAGCTTATTCCTTGAAGGAAGATATTGTTGAAGAGTTGAAGAAACGTGTGGATAAGATATTTGTGGTTGTCTTCTCAGCTGAATGGTGTAAGGATTGTGCGGCTAACGTTCCAGTGCTTGCCTTACTAGCTGATAAGATTGGACTGAATGTGAGAGTTTTTGGTGGACTTAAGAAAGACCCTCTGAATCCAAAAGAAAAGTGGAGGATTCCACCATCTCCTCCAGAAGTAATGGAATTCAAAGTTGAAAGAACCCCACATGTAGTAATATTCCACACAAACGGTCGAGAACTTGGAAAAATAATTGAAAATCCAGCCCCTAATAGAACGATGGAAGAAGAAATACTCCAACTAGTGAGACAAGGAAAAAGCGGGAGAACGTGTGAGAATTGAGAAGTTTGCATCGAAAGTATTATGGTGCGCGTGCTTGTGAGCATCAATAGCTTTAATAATTGAAGATCGAATTTCTAAATACCAAAAAGAGGAATGAAACATGCCTCATACCATTTGTCATTTAGAAATCCCTACTACTGACGTGAAAAAGTCGGGTGAATTCTACAAGAAGCTTTTCGGCTGGGAGATAGATTATGGCTTTGGCTCTGATTATGCAATATTTAACACTGGAGGAGGACAATTAACCGGTGGAGGACTGGACAGAAAAGACAAGATTACGCCAGGCAAGATAATCATATACATTTTAGTTGACGACATCGATGCAATGCTTGAAAAGGCAGTGAAGCTTGGTGCCAGAAAGGTAAGAGAGAAAACAGAAATCCCAAATGTTGGCTGGTTTGGTCTTTTCATGGATTTAGATGGCAACACCATAGGCCTATTCACCGAAAAGAAATAAGCTCAACCCCCTTTTTGTCCAAGTGTGCGCGCGTTTCTCGGCACATCTTCTAATATCATACTGCATCCCTTGCTTTTACTTCCTATGGACAAAGAGATAAGAATACCGCCAAAGGCGAAAAACGATAAGAGAGATTTCACGGACATGTTGAGGTTGTTTGAGTATCCCTAAAGATTGCCTTCGGCAAATCGTTTCGTCAGTTTTTCAATCATATCCTTCGTCATGGCAGCCAAATCATACGTTGGATTCCAACCCCACTCCTCACGAGCCACACAATCATCAATTGACATAGGCCAAGAATCCGCAATCTTCTGCCTAAAATCAGGCTGATACTGACATTCAAATTCTGGAATGCACTTTTTGATTTCAGCGGCCAATTCCCCTGCGGAAAAACTCATTCCAGCCACATTATAGCTCATACGACATTTTATTCCAGATGGGTCAGCTTCCATAAGGTCTATAGATGCTTTGATGCAATCCGGCATATACATCATCGGTAGAACAGTGTCTTCTCGCACAAAACATGTGTACTGCTTCCTCTTTAATGCTTCATAAAATATCTCCACAGCATAGTCTGTTGTGCCTCCGCCTGGAGGTGTCTCGCTACTTATGATGCCGGGGTATCGGACGCCTCGTACATCCAAGCCAAATCGAAGGAAATAGTAGTTGCATAAAAGTTCACCAGCAACCTTCGTAACACCGTACATGGTTTCTGGGATTAACACCGTGTCTTGAGGCGTATGTACACGAGGTGCTTTCGGCCCAAAGACTGCTATGGAGCTTGGCCAAAAAACTCGAGTCAATTCACGTTCCCTTGCAACCTCAAGCATGTTATAAAGACCGTTCATATTCACTTTCCAAGCAACTTGCGGTTTTTCTTCACCTACAGCCGAGAGAACTGCTGCAAGATGGTAAACCGTGTCAACATCATATTTTTTCACAACATGTTCAATGCTCTCTCTGTTAGAAGTATCAATATACTCGAACGGCCCCGAATTGGCTAATTTCTCACCAGGCTTTCTTCTATGCCCAGCCGCAATAACATTGTCACCGCCATACTTTTTCCGCAGCTCCATTGTTAATTCGGATCCAATTTGGCCTGTGGCTCCTGTTACAAGGATTCTTTTCATCATTTTCCCGGTCATTCAGTCACCTCAGTCATTGACTAAAGGAAAAAGTGTATCTTGTGAGATATAGAATTTTCGAGTTAAAAACTCCGGTTTTGTTATCAGCTCAGTTGTCGAATCAGTTCCCTAACAGGATTTGTATGTCTATCAATCTTTAGTTTCACTTCTACTTTTTCGGTACTGATTACAATCAGTGCGGCTGATTTTTCTCCTCGCTTGTCTCCACCACTTTTGCTTCCCGCTTTCAATGCCTTTGCCATTCTCAAGGCTAGATTCCCGCTGGAACTCTCATATTCTCTGGCCATGCTGTCTACAACTTCTTTTCTAGCAAGCAAGTTTCCAACAACAACGTAATCTTCACCTAGAACTTCCCCATGAAAGACTGGAGCTTCACAACCTGTAAAAACAGCCTTTCTCCTCTTGAAATCCATCATTGCTACTTGCCGTAACTCTCGCCCTGGATCAACCATCAAAAGTTCATCCAAAGCCTCTTTTGGAGACAAACCCTTTGCCAACAATTCTAATCCTTTGATTCCATAGGCAATGTTTGTGTATGATTGGGTAGCTATCACGCCAATCCCGGGCTTTGCGTGCAGAACCCTGTTTCCCACAGATGTGGATCCAGAAGCTACGCCGAGACCCATTAACTTGGAGTCTGGTGATATGGTTAGAATGGAAAAGGTTCCAAGCTTAGGCTTATTCATCAGGTTGCGGCTCCGATTATCAAAATAGTTTATTAGCTCATGCAATAAATCTTGTCACTGATGAACGTATGAAGCTAGGTTTCATTGTTAACCCAATAGCTGGAATGGGAGGCAGAGTAGGTCTAAAGGGAACAGACGGAGTTCTAAAGGAGGCAATTGCAAAAGGCGCCAGACCCCTAGCACCTACAAGGGCTACAGAATTCCTCCGAACCCTAAAAGAAAACATGACAGAAACACCTATGGAAATCTTGACGTGCCCGGGGATAATGGGTGAA
>DAOVQA010000146.1:0-3709 GCA_030628925.1 Candidatus Bathyarchaeota archaeon
AAAGGTAAGTGTTCCAGTGGATGTCATAAGCAATTTGAGATATGCAAGGACTCTGATTAACGTTCTGAAAGCTGATCCACGTCATTTGGAGACTGGTCAAAAAGTTGGGGGTCTTCTTTTTAGTGTGGAGTCCTACCTTGTTTCTGAGGGACAGAAGAAGTTTGGAACAGAGTATGTTGAGGATTGGCTTCAGCGATTAGATGAAGCCAGCAGACAAGCCGTTGACGAAGTGGAAGAGGAGACGCGGTTTGTTTCTGGGATTCCGCGTGGGCAGAAATGGATTCGTGTTAAGCCTTCCATCGAGTTGCCTGTTGAAGTGTTGAAGGCGTTAGCTGATGAATCAAACGTTATATGCAGCATGCAACGTGACGGGTTGCTGCTTGTTTACGGGGAAGAAGGATGCATAAGGATATTTGTCAAGAAAATGACTGCAAAATTCGGTTCGAAAGCTGAAGGATAGCACTTAAACTCACGACGTAATTCTAATATTGTGCCATACTAAGAGACTTAGCACAGGACGGTATAGTATGGATGATAAGCTTATTCTAGGCTTAGCTGGAATGCCTGGGTCGGGAAAGTCAGTAGTTGTCAAAGTTGCTGAAGAAAGGGGTTATGGAGTTCTTGTCATGGGTGATGTGGTGAGAAAGGAAGTGGAAAGAAGAGGTTTGAAACCTAACCCTGAAAACATTGGGAAGGTAATGCTTGAATTGCGCCAGAAGGAAGGTCCGGCAGTCATATCTAAACGATGTATCCCAAAAACAAAACACATGATAAGCAATAAGCTCATAATAGATGGGCTGAGAAGCCTAGATGAAGTAGAAGAATTTGAGAGGCATTTTCCGAAATTCACCCTCATAGCTATCCACTCATCTCCGGAAACAAGATTCAAACGGGTTTACCGTCGCCGAAGAAGCGACGACCCGGAAAACTGGGAAATCTATCATGAAAGGAACATGAGGGAGCTAAGCGTAGGCTTAGGCGGTGTCATAGCTATGGCTGAGTATATAATAGTGAATGAAGAGGAGTTGGAGGTTGTGAAAGTAAAGATTAGGAAGGTTTTAAGAAGGGTTGAGAAGAAGTGGATGACGTAAATGTTCAGATAGAAGTTAAGGTTAACCCAACAGAATCCGAAGACAAAGTTAAGAGAGCTGTTGAAAACGTTTTCGGCAGCATACCTATGCAGATGAAACCTTTGCGTAAAGGAACCCTCTTAGTTTCTGAAGTCAAAGGATTGGAGCCGCTAACTAAACTTTACAATCTACTTCGCAGGGAACGCATCCGTAGCGCTGCCCGAGCAGTTCTTTTTGGAGGATTGAAGGGAAATACGATTAGCTTCTGTCTGAACAAGCAAGTTGCTTATGTGGGTCATGTATCATTTTCTAAAGAGACGGCGGAGTCTCCTTTAGGCCCAATAAAAGTTCGAATAAAATGTACAAGTTCCCGAGAGCTTATTAATTGGCTTACCTCAAGAACGTTGCAGAGTGGATGAGAATGAGTTTGGAAAAAGTTTATGAATATGTTGATGCTCATGTCGACAGTTTTGTTGAAGACCTCGTTAAACTTGTCAAACAGCCTAGCGTTTCAGCAAAAAGTGAAGGAATAGAAGAATGCGCAATGCTTGTGGAGAAGATGCTTCAGGAAACGGGTTTTTCAACAAAAATCATAAGAGGAGAAAAAGGACACCCAGTTGTGTATGGAGAAATTAGGTCACCAGAATCTGATAAGACCCTTCTCTTTTATGACCATTATGATGTGCAACCGCCGGAGCCACTTGACAAATGGATGTGTGGGCCGTTCAGTGGCAAAATAATTGATGGAAAGATTTATGGAAGAGGAGCGTCGGACAACAAAGGTAACTTCGTATCTAGATTAAAGGCTGTTCAAACACTGTTAGAAGTCTCAGGCAGTGTACCCGTTAACATAAAGTTTTTTGTCGAAGGAGAAGAAGAGATTGGCAGTCCAAATCTTGAACCGTTAATAAAGAAGTATAAGGATCTTTTTTGTGCCGATGCAGCAATCTGGGAGTTTGGTGGAACAGATAGGCGTGGTAGACCAAATGTGTATCTGGGTTTGAAGGGGGTCTTATCGGTTGAACTGAGGGCTAGTGCAGCATCTAGGGACGTTCATTCTGCAAATGCCCCTATAATTCCTAATCCAGCTTGGCGTCTCCTTTGGGCATTGAACCTGTTGAAGGATAAAGAAGAAAACATTTTAGTTGAAGGTGTTTACGAAAACGTGCGGTCTCCTTCTTCTGAAGAGGTTGAGTGTTTAAAACATATTCCGTTTGAAGAAGAAGAGACAAAGAAAGAGCTGGGTTTGAAGAGATTCCTTCAGAATAAGTCTGGACTGGAAGCTTTGAAAGCATTGTTGTTTCAGCCTACATGCACGATCAATGGTTTTATATCAGGCTATACGGACAAGGGATCTAAAACGGTTTTGCCGCATGAAGCCAGTGCCAAACTTGACTTCAGATTGGTTCCAAACCAGAATTCCAGTGAGATCTTCCAAAAACTCGTTAAGCATTTAGAAAGGCATGGATTTGGCGATATAGAAATAATTAAACATGGTTCTACAGAGCCGACTAGAACACCAATCAATGATCCATTCGTGAAGCTTGTTACAAAAACAGCTGAGAAAGTGTATGGTGAAAGGGCTGTGATTTATCCAACCAGCGCTGGTTCTGGCCCTATGCATCTGTTTCGGAATTTTCTAGGTTATCCAGTTGTTTCAGCCGGATGCAGTCATCCTGAGGCTAACACACACGCGCCAAACGAGAACTTGAGAATTGGAAGTTTTATTAAAGGAACAAAGTTCATTGCAACCTTGATCAATGATTTTGTCTTGTAACAGGGGCTAAACTCGTCATGAAGGCTGACGTAACTGCTAAGGGTGCGGTTCTGTTAGGGAGGTATGTGGCTTGCGATGCTTTTGATGGGTCTATGCCGTTGAGGGTTGTTACTCATGTTCATGCTGATCACATGGTTGGTCTACGACGGAGTTTGGTGAACTGTGAAAAAGTCTTGATGACTGAAGCTACGAAAGACTTGATTGATGTTATGAGAGGCCCACTTTTTCTGATGGCCGGCTACGTGGAGACGCTTGGTTATGGTAAAAGTCTTCAGTATAAAGAGGAGCGGGTAACATTTTTCAGAGCTGATCACGTTTTGGGTGCTGCTCAAGTGTTTGTTGAGGATGCTGAGGGTACAAGGATTGTTTTCACTGGAGATTTCAGGATTGATGAGACTCCTGTTTTGGATGCGGACATCCTTGTTATGGAAGCCACTTATGGAAGTCCCTCTTGTAAACGCTCTTTTGGAGGAAACGTGAGAAACCTACTTGTTTCCTTGGTGAAAAAAGGGTTGAGACAGGGTGCAGTTTACGTTTTTGGGTATCACGGTAAGATTCAAGAGGTCATGCAAATCTTGCATGATGAGGGAGTGAAAGTTCCTTTTGTTTTGCCTGAAAGGCTTTTTCACTTCTCCAAGGTTTGTGAAAGGCATGGTATGCGTTTGGGACGTTTAATGTTGTCTGGGGAAAAAGAGGCAAAAGAATTGTTGGCTGGGAATTCTTCATGCGTAGCTTTTTGTCATATGGCTTCCAGAAGCAAAGTTGGACAGGGCTGTTTTCGCATTTATGTAAGTGGCTGGGAGTTCAATTCTGCTTGCCGTGAGATTTCGGAAAAGGAGTATGTTGTTGCTTTAAGCGATCA
>DAOVQA010000060.1:0-6574 GCA_030628925.1 Candidatus Bathyarchaeota archaeon
GGTTCTAATGAGCAGAAAGGCTTTGGAAACGCATTTTCCAAAATCAGTTCTTGACATCTCTCTTTTAGCTGCTTTCTTAGACCGGATGGAACTTCAGTGAAGTCTTCTATTGGCACAATCAATCCTTTTATCCCGGCTTTTTGTATGATACTTGGGACTTCTAATAATAGGTCTTTGTGCAGTCCAGAGGCTAAGCATAAGTCAGCTTTAGGGATTTTCTTAGGCATGTATTCTTCCGGATCGTCTATGAAGGTGGGCAGCTCAGAGGGTGTTGGCAGCTGGATTGCTGCACGGATGTTGCGGACATGGGTGTATATGTTGTATTTGCAGAAGTCGCAGTAGAGGTCGCATGATTTGCAGAAGCATGGGTCGTTTATCAGGTTTCTTATCACCCGTTCTGCATATTCCCTGCTGTAAATGAAGACTAGAGTCAACTCTTTTCTGTTTTTGGCTGAATTCAAATCTGACATCTCTTACTATGAGGATTAAATCATTTTAGTATTTTTCCAGTTTCCGTATACCATAAATACAGATCCAATTCAGCCAAGTTGAGGTTTGATTCTATTGCGATTTTTCTCAGTAAGTCTTCGATTTCTAAGTATTTTCTTTTCGTTAGTCCTCTTGGTTTCTCAATTATTTTGTGTTTTGTCAAGACGTTGATTATGTGGAAGTCTATGATGGCAAAATCGGTGTAGCCTATATTTCTTAGGAAATGGCTTGCTTCTTTGAATCCAATTCCTTTTATGTTTTTAACTAGCCATTCTCTTAATTCGTTCTCTTCATTAAGCTTTGTAATAGTGTCTTTTAGAGAGTTCTTGTATTTCCTCGCATCTGCGATGTATCTTGCTCTTGTATTTGGAAAGCGATAACCACGTTCCTTTAATTCTTTTGCCAGATGAGATTCTGGAAGAGTTAAGAATTCGTCTCCTATTTCCATCTGAACTTTCATGCATCTTTCGGCATTAGAATTGGCAGTTAAAATGCAGAAACAAAGCTCTTCAAAGATTTTATTGTTCGACCCGTCAGCGAGTTCTTTGAATTCTTTCAAGCGGGTATCTACTAAATTTCTTGCTTCACCTTTCTTCAGATTTTCAACGAGTTCAAGCAATCTTTTCATGATATTCGTCTCCAAATAGCGCGCGCCTTTATGTGAGACCATCTTATATATTTTTTGTAATATCTTCGCTGATGAAGAGCTGATCCGGTGCGAAAGTAGGATTTCATAATCATCGCGCTGGAGAACTTCCAGTTATGCTTAAATATGACGTATGTCATAGACGAACTGCTTTAGGAAGGAGAATAATATTGGAATTTAAGGGAAGTCAAACCGATAAAAATCTTGTGGCAGCATTTGTAGGCGAGTCACAAGCCAGAACCAGATACACTTTTTTCGCTAACGTGGCCAAGAAGGAAGGGTATGAACAGATATCTGCTATTTTCCAAGAAACGGCTGATAACGAAAAAGAACACGCTGAACTCTTCTTTAAGCATCTAAAAGGTGGAATGGTTCAGATCACAGCTACTTATCCTGCAGGCATTATTGGATCAACAAAGGAAAATTTGAAGGCTGCAGCAGAAGGAGAGAAATTTGAGTGGGGAACCCTATATCCGAGCTTTGCTAAGGTGGCAGAGGAAGAGGGTTTCAAAAACGTAGCTAGAACCTTCCGCATGGTTGCTAAGGTGGAGAATTATCATGAGCGACGATATCGAAAGTTGCTGGCAAATGTAGAGCAAGGTAAGGTTTTCAAAAAGGATTCACCAACTATGTGGAGATGCAGGAATTGCGGTTACGTTTTCGAAGGCAGCCAAGCGCCCGAAAAATGCCCGGTTTGCCAACACGCAAAAAGCTACTATGAAGTCTGGTGTGAAAACTACTGAAGTGACTATCTACAAACGTGAAGAAAAATGAACATGAAAGAGAGGACTGCTAACAATGTACACACTGCGTTTGTCGAGGAAGCGAAAGCCCATCAAAGGCTTCTAATGTTTGCGAAGAAGGCTGAAGAAGTGGATTTGCCTCAGCGCGCGCGCTTCATGCCATAGCAGGGACTGCGGACGGTTTTCTGAGTCATACGATGTTGCGTTTTCCTAGATTGAGGGTGAATGGTCAGCCAGTTAGAGAAATTGCGCTCTTGAGTTGGCTTCGTAGTGCTTATGATGTTCCGACTGCGATGGTCACAACAACCTTTCTAATAGTGTCCTAACAATAGAAGCCATAAACTCAAATATAATCCTGCTCCAAGTGAGGAAATTAAAATCAGAGAGGCAATTGTCTCTTTATAAAAATTGTAACGTTCGCTGAGAATTATCATAGAGATGGCAACAGGCATACCGTGCATAAGTATCAATGCTGATCTTTCAAAAGTGGACAAGTCAAATAACATCGTGGTTAAGAAGGCTATTGTCGGTAGAAATATTATCCTTAACATGCTCAGCTTCAAGGCTTTACTTATGTTTGTATATCTTCTTCCATAGAGAAAGACCCCAAGCATAAAGATAGCAACTGTGGAAGTTGTACTTCCCAGCATGTGTAGGGGCTGTGATATAGGCGTGGGAATTTCTATTCTGATGAGCGACAACAAAATGCCGGAGAAAATTGATAGAATAAGTGGGTTTCTCGAAAGCCTTTTCACAACGAGTTTCAATCCTGTAAGTATTTTGGATTGCTGGAGCCGATATAATTCTAGAGTAGTGATAGAAGCTGTTACACTTACAATGGAAATTGACGCTGCTCCCAATGTCGCCACAGGTTCCCCTGTTCCCGGGAAGGCAAATGTTATGAAAGGTATGCCAAAGAAGGCTAAGCTGCCAAAGATCGTACTTAGAATAAGCAGATAGAGCATATTCTTTGAGAATCTGAATATTACGTAGAGAGAGGTGTAGATTATCATCGCTATTAGAATGGGGATAATTCCCGCAAGTATAAATCTCAGAGTCTCTTCGGTGAAATTCGTTTCAGTCATGTTAACAAAAAATAGGGCTGGCAGTGCAAAATAATATACATAAGCGCTAAGTATCCGCTCGTCACCAGATTTCAAGATTCCAAGCTTTCTTGACAGCAAACCTGTTCCCATTAGAAGAAGAATGGGAATTATTGTTCGTAAAATGATGTCAGACATTACCTTTCCTTGTGGTGTATCTTTTTTCTCTTTTTAAATTCTTCCAGATGAGTGCTGCTGAGCGCTCACTTCGCGCGCTTTATATTTGAGTGGCCCATGCTTCTGTTGCCCAGTAGGGTAGCGCGCGCGCTATCTTCTATCAAAACCATATGGTTCGTCATGGTGAATCTTTCTTTCTATGAAGTCTATAGAATGTTTGTGCTTTCTTATGCTGGAAAAGGCTCACGAATGAGACTAGTATCTACAGACAGAGAGCCCCCCCTCCGCCCTACGTTTTTTCAGGTTTAGAAGGTTCTGAGCCTTCAGGCTTCTATTCTTCCAAGGGCAAGCCCATTTTTTATTCAATTCTTCTGCTACGATTAGTGTGATTCCCGCAGCTGTTTTTCTTGCTACATCATACACTGAACTTTTTAAACTCAAGTGTCCCGGGATGATGACATATGACACTATCTCTAAATCAACTGAAATGAAAGCCCTCACACTGCTCACGCGATGTAAGTCTGCAGAGAACACACTAAGTGGGTTTCTATTGCCCATTAGTCTTATCAAGTATACAGAACGTGTCAGTCATAGTCTACAACATGAAGCATGTATAGATGACGAAGTATAGACAACTAGTTGCAGTATTAAACGCGTGTTTGACAGATTTAATGAAGTAAATACGTTAAGGCGGAAAGTTAAATATACATAGTCGCTTACACGCCTAATGTTCGCAACAATATGAGCCAAGTGATTCTATAAGAGGAACCCACACAATGAATAGATGGACATTCATTATTATCGGGCTGGCAATAAATCTGTGTTTAGGCACGATATACGCATGGAGTGTTTTTAGATCTCCACTACATGAGGAACCCTATGGCTTAACGGCGGCACAGTCGGTTATTCCCTTTAGTGTTTTCCTTCTGGCATTTGGTGTTAGTTTTGCTTTTTCAGGTAGAATGATAGGAAAGGTGGGACCAAGACGACCAGCACTCATTGGTGCAAGTCTCCTTGGTGTAGGATATCTTCTGTGCTACAGCATAGCATGGTTTCCAAGGTCTTCACTCTGGATTACTACTATAGCGTTTGGACTCATTGCAGGTATAGGATGTGGTTACGCATATAACCCTCCAATAGCTGTGGTTGGCAGATGGTTCCCTGATAAGAGGGGGCTATCACTCGGATTAACTGTGATGGGCTTCGGATTATCCGCTTTAGTTACGGCTCCAGCAGTTGCTGCTCTGGTTTCCATATTTGGTCTTGCAAACACCTTTCTGATCTTGGGCATAGTGTTTCTTGTTCTTCTGGCACTTCTGGGCTCGATGATGAAATTTCCATCATCAGACTGGAAAGCGCCATCGCCGCAGAAATCCAAAACCATAAAACCATGGAGTGCAGCAACCAAGGATTATACAATCAGTCAAATGACAAAAACAAGCACCTTTTACATCACTTGGACGATATTTCTGATAGGTGCCGGAGCAGGATTAATGATTATCGGCTACGCAAAACTGATAGCTATAGATATAACTGGTCTGAAAGGCGACCTAGAGTGGTTAGCGATTTTGTCAGTTTCCTTCCTAGCTGTGTCAAATGCTGTTGGAAGACCTGTATTTGGTGCGATATGCGACAGAATCGGCCCCAAGAAAACTTTGCTTACAATGCAGGCAATCCAGCTAATCTGTTTAGTAGGGCTTTTTCCATACTCAAAATCTATAGCTGTTCTCTATTTTGCGATAGCGCTGTTTGCCTCTACCTTCGGAGCATATCTTGCGGTTATGCCGACGCTCGTTTCATATTTCTTCGGCACAAAAAACCTCGGACCAAATTACGGGTTGTATTTAAGTGCCTATGGAGCAGGAGGAGTAGTCTGTCCCATGCTGATGGCAATTATTGTTGGTTCCACACCAACCTACGAGACATATGTTCAAGGATTCTATGCTACAGCTGGCCTTTTGCTGATAGCAATTTTCTTATCATTAATAATGAAAACTCCCAAAGCATCTGAACCCGCATAACTACACAATTCAACTGTCAACTGAAACAGCAAGAGAAAGCCTACAGTGTGCATGTTGGCACCCTGTACATCACATATATTCGAACCATATCACTCGATCTTTGTGTACACGATAGAGCGCGACCAGAGACATCCTGCATATCATGCAGATACTCAGTCACAGAAACATTAAGAACACACTGATCTACACTCAACTCGTGGCTTCAAGGACGATGAACACACAGCAAAAGTGGCTCACTCAGAAAAGGAAGTCTGTCAACTTGTAGAAGCAGGTTTCGAGTATGTCTGTGACCACAACGGAAACAAAGTCTTCAGGAAGCGCAAGTGAAACCGTGCTAGGTTCGTCTAGAACGGGCGGGTTGGGATTTGAACCTCATACCAAGTGGAGATATCACCCGTTACTCCCCTTTTTTCTATCGAGTTTTGACGGGGTAAGTTACAACAAGGCAGGGTTGCCCTAGCCTCGACAGAATTGGAGATGTCTCCCATATTTTCCCTTTTTCCACTACAGACAGGATCAACTCGTTCAGAATCGTTTAGCACGTGCGTAGCTATTTCTTAGAAAATATATTCTTTGATTCTTCTATAGACCGCTCTAATCGTTTCTCGCATTCTTTTTGGAGCCAAAGCCACCTTCGAAGATACCATTCGTTACTCCAGTTTTCCTTCTGTTCTTTCAGCCATTTTTCAGATCCGATAACCTTACGTCTTCGCAAATTCTCTATAACCGATGAATGATGTAGCCAAACAGGGCTATAGCAGAATCTTATAAGTATTGAACAGGGGAACTCTTCGCATTCGAAACAAGCTTTGTTGCTTCTCTGTTCAACGCAACACTTGTAAATGTTACACCTTTCATGATGACCTGAAGCGTCACATTTTCCACATCCGCAGCCACATCCATGACAACTCTCGTAAACTAGATAGTCTATGCAAGCTCCGCAGTACAGACCGCAGGGTGCAGCAAGCTTCTCTTCTCCAACTATTTTCAATCTTGGTACCCCTATTCATTCCATACGCACGAATGTTCATGCATTTATTGTTTGTGTTCTGTAAGAACTGCTAACTTATTCCTAGGCGCGCACAGGGAGAATCGTTGAAAACTACTCTTACAAGATAAAAGGGAGTGGCAAATAAACCCCCAGTCCCAGGCGAACTATCACCCTCAACTATCACGCGCGAACAATCGAACACTGTGTTAACATGATCGCTGACGCAGGCTTAGAAATTCTAAGGATAATAGAGTCCAAGCTCGGAAAAGATGTCAAAAAGAGCACCCTGTACATTATGATAGATGCTCAAGAATATCATTCTTCATCATCTATCTGACAGAGAGGCACATGTGAACCAGAAGATTGAGCAAGACGGAAAGTCTCACACGCACAAATCATTTTTTGGATACGAGACCAAGTCTCAACTGAATCTGCTAAGGTCTCCACATAGACATGTTTCGCAA
>DAOVQA010000163.1:0-3309 GCA_030628925.1 Candidatus Bathyarchaeota archaeon
ACAAGTTCCAGTAACAGCAACAAAGATCTACATGAACTTAGGTATACCTGAAAAAATTGATGACTACCGAGACCTTCCATTTGATGGAATAGGCTTAATGCGCACTGAATTCATACTTGCAAGCTATATCGGTGAGCATCCGCTTTATCTGATGGAGACTGGGCAGTCACAGAAGTTCATTGACAAGTTAGCTGAGGGAATTGCAACTGTTGCCAGAGCTATCCAGCCCCGTCCAGTAGTAGTGCGTTTCAGCGACTTCAAAACGAACGAATACCGCAAGCTAAAGGGTGGAGAGAACTACGAGATTGTTGAAGACAACCCTATGCTTGGCTGGCGAGGGTGCAGCCGCTACATAAGCACATGGTACGAGAAAGCTTTCAGACTTGAATGCAGAGCAATTAAAAAATGCCGCCAAGAGTGGGGTCTCACAAGCGTCTGGGTAATGCTTCCGGTTGTACGCACAATCTGGGAAGCAAAACGAGTTCTGGAAATCATGAAAGAAGAAGACCTAAAACGTTCCAGAGACTTTAAAATATGGTTTATGGCCGAGACGCCCTCCATAGTAATAATGGCTGACGAATTCTCAAAATTATGTGATGGATTTTCAATAGGTTCAAACGATCTAACTCAGGGGATTCTATTGATAGACCGAGACTCGGAACGTCTGGGCTTGCTGGGCTACTTTGACGAAAGGGAGCCAGCCGTTAAAAGGGCGATAGCCCACTTGATCTACGTAGCTCATCGTAACGGATGCACAGTCTCAATCTGCGGTGAAGGCCCATCAAATCTACCTGATTTCGCAGAGTTTCTGGTAAGGGTTGGAATCGATAGCATTTCAGTAAACGCAGATACTGTGATAGCAACGCGAAAACTTGCTGCAAGTGTTGAACGGAAAATGATTCTTGAGCAGCTTGCTGAATTGCGTGAAAGGGTTTCCGGACGGTTAAGTCGGCAACCTAAACAGGATTGGGAATGGATTCCCCGATGGGATGAACCTGTAAAATAGTGAAATCTCCACTTAACTCGTTTACACTATGTTTTTCAGTTGAGATGTTCTGAGCGTGCTTACATGGAACAATTCGATTTTGAAGAAGAAAGGATAAAACAAGAGATAAAACGTCTAAAAGCAAAACGCGTTTTAATTCAGCTTCCTGAAGGTTTAAAACCTCATGGGTTTCGCCTAGCAAGAGTTGTGGAAAAAACTGGGGCTTTGCCGATAGTTTCTGCAGACCCATGTTATGGCGGATGCGACTTAGCAATGGCTGAGGCTGAAAGTCTGGGTGTAAACCTGATAATTCATTATGGACATGCAAAGCTGCTAAGGCATGAAAGAGTACCCACGATATACGTTGAGGCTAGAGCAACTATAAACGTAGATGATGCAGTCGAGAAAGCCTTATTATTACTGGAAAAATGGCGCAAGATAGGTTTAGCCACAACAGTTCAGCACGTACAAAAACTAGACAACGTTAAAGAAATTCTGCTTCATGCTGGAAGAACAGTAATTATCGGTGATGCTGGTCGCATGAACTATCCAGGGCAGGTGATCGGATGTGACTACAGCAATGTGAAATCAATAGTGGGGGATGTTGAAGCCTTTCTATTCGTTGGTGGTGGACGATTTCATGCTCTGGGTGTAGCCCTTTCAACGTTGAAACCAACAATCGTTGCTGATCCTTATGAAAAAAGAGCCTTCTCAGTTGATGAAGAGGCTCGCAAAATTCTTAAACAACGGTGGGCCAGCATTGAAGAGGCTAAAGGGGCGAAAACTTTTGCAGTTTTAGTTGGGTTAAAACCGGGGCAGAAAAAGTTTGAGGAAGCCTTGATATTAAAAGAAGAGCTTCAAAAAGCCGGGAAAAAAGCCCATCTTTTCGCTGTTAGGAACATAACCCCAGAAGCTCTAATGAACTTTCCAGAAGTAGATGCTTACGTGAACACGGCGTGTCCCAGGCTATCACTGGACGACCCTTCAAAATTCCAAAAGCCAGTGCTCACACAGAATGAAGCATTTATAGTGGTTGGCAAACTATCATGGGAAAAATTATGCAGAAAAGGCTTATTCGAAAGCTGAACTTGGAAATTCTGCTCTCACAAATTGAGCCGCACCCAACACCAAAACCAAGCTTGGAGCAATACACAATTCCAGCAGACGTTGCAGCCACAATACTCTACATCGCGGCATACACGTACAACGACATTATCGACAAGACAGTCTTAGACCTGGGCTGTGGCACTGGAAGACTGGCATTGGGAGCAGCTTTTCTAGGCGCAAAACAAGTCATAGGTGTGGACATAGATTCAACTGCAGTGAGAGAGGCACTGCAGAACTCAAAGGAGCTTGGCTTAAAAGACAAAGTGCAGTGGGTCATCGCAGACGTAGATGTTGTGCATGGACAGTTTGACACTGTTCTACAGAACCCACCATTTGGCGTACAAAAGCGTAGAGCTGACCGCAAATTTCTGGAAAAAGCCTTGGAAGTCGGCAAAAACATTTACTCACTTCACAAAAGCTCGCATAAAAACAAAGCTCTCCTGAAAGCATTGAAGACCCGCGGAACCAGCACTATACCAGTGTTCCCCTCCAGCTTCATTAAAAGGTTTGTTGAGGAGCATAATGGACGAACTAGGGCAGCTTACGCCATGTTGATGACAATTCCACGTATGTTTAGCTTTCACACGAAGCAAAGACGCGAGTTCCTAGTTGATTTACATGTTTTAGAGAGAAGGTGAAAAATCATGGTGGAGAACCCGTTCTTTGCCTTGAGGTTGTTCCAGAAGGAATGAACTTGGTTTTTCGGTTCAAATAATCAAAAGGTTTATTGAGAAGCATAAATAGTACGGATACACCTAATTGGCATGTTGCCGTTAACAATTATAAATGCCTGATCACATGGATTTAAATGATGAAGGAGACTGGAATGAATTCAAAGTCGTTAGATAGGAAAAGTGGACGATTTGTTTCGCCAGGTGAACGTCTAGGCGTAATTGAAGAGTTCATTGCGGATGCTGGTACATACGTTGAAGATGGTGTTATCTACTCCAAGGTTGTTGGCCAGGCATTACTGGATTTTTTGAATAGGCGAGTTTCAGTTTGTCCGCTTGTTCGTGATGTAAAGGTTCCGAAGATTGGAAGCATAGTTTCAGGGAGGGTTTCAAAGGTTCAAAAGCAGAACGCTTTTGTACGCGTGTGCGAGATAGATGAGGATCAGCTTTCCGGTTTTTTCTCGGGGCTCTTGCATGTTTCTGATGTTCAGTTAAGATATGTTGATTCGATGTTTGACGTCTGCAAGGTTGGCGACATTGTTAGGG
>DAOVQA010000137.1:0-3829 GCA_030628925.1 Candidatus Bathyarchaeota archaeon
GGAGTAAGCGGCATGGCAGCGGCAATAGCGTTAAAAAAAACCATGAAAAAACAGAGCAGGAAAGGCACTGTTAAATTCTTCGGATGCCCAGCTGAAGAGAATTTCTCCGGCAAAGTGTACATGGTTAGAGAGGGATACTTCGGCGATGTAGATGCTGTTATCAGTCATCATCCAAACGCTATGAATGATATTTCGTTAATGAGCTGTTTAGCTGTTAACTCCGTCAAGTTCCATTTTTATGGTAAAGCTTCCCATGCAGGTGCTTCTCCTGAACAAGGTAGAAGCGCATTGGACGCAGTGGAATTAATGAATGTCGGCGTAAACTTTCTGAGAGAGCATGTGATCCAAGATGCAAGAATACACTATGTTATTGAAAAGGGCGGAGACCAGCCGAATATCGTACCATCATACGCTAGAAGCTGGTACTACGTGAGAGCACCAGAGAGAGATCAATTGGAATTTATTTACAATTGGATTCTTGACATAGCAAAAGGAGCAGCGATGATGACGAGAACAGAAGTGAAAACAGAGGTTCTTGAAGGAAGCTACAACGTGGTTCCTAATAGAACGATCTCGGAACTAATCATTAATAATATGCGTGGAATAGGGCTTCCCAAGTACAGCGATGAGGATCTGGAGTTTGCTAAGGGAATTGCTAAGACGATTACTTCTGAAATGAAGATTGCTCAATTGAAGAAGTCCAAGCGTCCCGGATGGGAGAAGCTTGTAGACAAGCTGATAGACGATGATGTCCCTGATCCTTGGGGCGAAGGTGAAGTTAGCCATGGTAGCACAGACGTAGCTGACGTGAGTTGGCA
Source organism: Candidatus Bathyarchaeota archaeon (assembly GCA_030628925.1). GTDB lineage: Archaea > Thermoproteota > Bathyarchaeia > Bathyarchaeales > Bathycorpusculaceae > SOJA01. The sequence continues at coordinate 819 of DAOVQA010000137.1, forward strand.
GGCACCCACTGTTGAATTCAGCACTGCCACCTGGATTTTGGGCACACCTGCCCATTCATGGCAAGCCGTAGCACAAAACGGAGTTGGAATTGCACACAAGTCATTGATATTTGCAGCGAAAGTGATGGCTGCCACTGCATTTGACCTCTTGACAGATGAGCATGCTCTTAACAAAGCAAGGGAGGAGCATAGGCAAAGAACAGGCAATAAGAAGTATAGGTCACCGATATCGTCAGACCGCAAGCCCCCTCTCAATATTTGGGAAAAATAAACCTCTATCTTCTTCACACGCTCTGCTAAGATACGTCTATTTTTCTTGTTGCGAGCTGTCTTGAACACATATATGCCATAAACAAGAAATGCGTATTGTGAGACTGTAGACTGTACGAAAGGAGGTGATTTAGGGAATGAGTGGAACTAAAGAAACTAGTACACCGAAGAAGAGAGAGGGGTATTCAGGTTCGCCTGCTCCATTCGCTTTTTTCTTAGCGTTGTTTCTAGTGTTTCTAGTGCTGGCTATAGCTTCTTTCCGGTATCCTGTGCTAGCCGGTTTGTTCGGCGTTGTTGCGTTTGTTTCTGTGATGTTTTTGCCTGCTACAGTGGCAACCAACAAAGAATGGGAGGAGGCGATTGTGCTGCGTTTCGGAAAGTTTCAGAGGCTGGTTGGTCCCGGTTTCTTCTTTAAGTGGCCGTTTGCAGAGAATTTTCTGAAACAGGATAAGCGGATTATCACTTTGGATATTGCGCGGCAGGAAGTTATGACTAAGGATAACATTAGTGTCAGTGTTGACGCGGTGGTGTTCATGAAAGTTGTGGATACAAAAGATAGTATCGTTAACATTCAGAACGTTTGGAACAGTGTGACAAAATATGCACAGACAACGATGCGAGATGCAGTGGGGGATGTAGAGTTAGATGAGTTACTGGCACGGCGGGATGAGGTTGCAGACAGGATTGAGAAGATCGTGGAAATGGAAACAAAGGATTGGGGTGTGGATATTATTTCAGTGAATCTGCAGAATGTAGAGTTGCCTGATGATATGAAGAGAGTGATTGCACGTCAAGCTGAAGCTGAGCGTGAGAAACGAGCAGTGATTATAAAGAGTGAAGGAGAGCTGACGGCAGCTAAAAATCTGGAGGAAGCGGTTCAGCAAATGAGCAACAGGGCAATGTATCTGCGTACGTTATCAAGTTTAGAGGACATTAGTTATGACCAGAGCAACACCATTGTATTCGCGATTCCAATGGACATGGTAAAAGGGGAAATTCTAGGATTGACAGCGTTTACCAGAGCAAACAAAGCAGCGAAGAACGCGCAACAGAAGGAAGAGGACAAAGACTAATATCATTGCGCCCCTGCATCTTTCAACCATTTGGTCATCACGAATACAAGGATAGCGTTGAAAGAAAAATGTATTAGCGTGCGCTGTATGAAAAGCTTAGAAATTATGAGATAGATGATGCAAAAATGGACCATGCGTTCTCCATAGAGCTGAAATCTAAGAGACATATGTGGCACATGTCAGTGTCAAACGAGTTTCACAATCGTGTGCTGCATTGAAACTTATTTTCTTCAAGACTTGGCTAGTGCATAGAAAATTAATGTAATAGCATACATACACAGTTCATGTACTTATGATAAGAAAAGGGTGAAACGCTATGAAAGTTGAACCGTTTCTGGTTGAGCAGTTCATGAACACCTATGAACATAAAGCTGAGCTGAACATAGCTGAAACTTGTGTTAACCCGTTCACGTTGAAAGAGTTTCTAATGTTGGTGGGACAAGAGGATTTCTTTGAACAGCTTAAAGAAATGAAGCTAAATTACGGTTTTATTGAGGGATCTCCTAGTCTCCTCAAGGGACTTGCAAGCCTCTATGATCACATGAAGCCGGAGAATGTAATCACTGCTGGAGGAGCAATAGGCGCCAACTTTCTTGTTTTCTACAGTCTTGTCGAACCAGGCGACACCGTGATATCAATCTTCCCTGCTTACCAACAATTATATAGTGTGGCCAGATCATTTGGAGCAAAGGTTAAACTGCTGCGTTTGCGTGAAGACAATAAATGGCTGCCTAATATCAACGAGTTGTCTGAACTAGTGGATGACAAAACCGAATTAATCGTAATTAATAATCCGCACAATCCGACGGGAAGCCTTATTGACACAAATCTTCTTAAGGAAATCTGTGCTGTGGCGGAAGAAGCTGATGCCTATTTGCTTTGCGATGAATCGTACAGAGGTCTTTACGTTAATCCAGATGATTATGTCCCTTCCGCGGTAGATCTAAGCGACAAAGCCATAGCTACAGGATCCTTCTCCAAAGCATTTTCGCTTACAGGGTTGCGCCTAGGATGGATCGCTGCACAAAAGGAATTGATTGAAGAATGTATGCGTCATAGAGATTATACAACAATTAGTAATGACGTGATTGCTGATGCGTTAGCTTCTCTCGCTCTGAAACACACTGACAGAATTTTCAAACGCAATCTAAAAATTATACGTACCAACCACAAGATTCTTTCCCGATGGATTAAAGATGAACCTCTAATTGATTGGGTTCCTCCGGAAGCGGGAACCTGTGCCTTTCTGCGATACAGAATGAATATTTCTTCCAGAGACCTTTGCATACGTTTACTTCGTGAAAAAGGAGTGTTTCTTGTTCCCAGCTTCTGCTTCGGAATGAAAAAACATTTGAGAATAGGCTATGGCTGTAAAACTGAAACTCTGGAGAGGGGATTGTCTAGCTTCAAAACCTTCTTGATAACATGCCCTACCTAGAAGACTATATGCAATGCAGGTGGTGATGCCCGCAAATCTACTTTTTCTACATTTGTGAACGTACGTGTTACTTTCTAGCCTTTGTCTCCAGTACGGTGTCAAAAAGCCGTGTGACTTGCACACCTATTGGAAGTCCGAGAAGCAAGCTCTTTAGGCTAACCGCGTAGTAATAAGCAGTGGCAGATTCAAGATTCTTGGTTTCTTCCAGCCAAGCACGAAAGTTTTTGACA
>DAOVQA010000115.1:0-4077 GCA_030628925.1 Candidatus Bathyarchaeota archaeon
AAAAAAACGTTCAATTGCACATTAAGAAACTGAAATAATGCAAGCCTAGCGGAAGAAACAGGCGCTGAAGAACTAAGCTGATGTCTGGAAAGATAAGAAATTATGCGTTTGAGATTCTCAGAAGGTTACTCACTGGAGGAATATCCAACCCAACAAAATCAGGCTTGCTATTGCTCGTCATGTTTGAAATAGTAGTTTTTTCCTTTTTTAGATCCGAAGCTGCGCACACCTTTCTCTGAAAGCTGCTTCCTAAGCTTTTCTGCGTATTGCGCCTTTATTTCTCCTCTTTTCTCCATGTAGCTGATTATCTTCTCAGCTTGTTTCACTGTGTCGCATCGCCGGACAAAATCAATTACATCGGGCGTGTAGTGGACGAATCGTTTAGAGGTTGCTTTTTCTCCGGTTTGGCTTTCTGTTCTCACAGAGTTGATTGCAACTTTATGTCTACTGGACTCTAATTCATTCGAAAGGTTTGGAAAGAGTTTTTCAAGTGCCTTTTTGTCAAGTTCCACATCTACACCTTCTGTTCTAGCAAGGCAGACTCATTTTCATGTATTGAGAACTATGTATTTAAACATCATTTAAGGGGTGATGGACACTAGCGGGGAACAAACCTTTGTGTAGGATTTTCTTGAAGTGTCTTTTCTAATTCTTGTATGCGAAGGCCCGTAATCGTGTCGCCGTATATCTCACATCTTTCTTTACGGTTGGCTTCTTCAGAGCTTCGAACAATTATTTCAGCTTTATCCTCTGTTGGCAATTCTAAGTAGATGTGAAACGATTGTTTCTTTAATCCTTCTTTCGTTATCGTTACCCATTCAGCTCGTGTAACGATGATATTGCTTTGGTCTATTACTTCTAAGACGTCGTTTGGTTCATCATGGTACACGATTATGTCAATGTCGCTTTCACGATGTATTGTTCCGCGCCAAACGCTTCCAATCAGTACTGGACAATAGGTTTTAAGAACCTTCATCAGTCTTAGAGCTTCTTTCCGCATCTGAATTAAACGGTTTTTCCTTGTTGCCCCTTCTTTTTCCTCTGCTATTCTGTCAAGCTCAATTACAACTTCAAGATTTGTTGGAAGAAAGTGAACTCGAAAGGTTTCTGCAGCTTTTAGTTTAGCCTGTTTATATTCTTTTTCAACTCCAAAATAGAGGAGATGAGCAGCTTCCTTTGCAACCTTCTTTCTCAAACTCAGAGAGTTGCCGGGATTCAAGTGTTCACCCGTAGGAGTTTAAGCTTTAGAAATGGTTTGGCGTTTGTTCATTTTCTCGTATAATGCAATTGTTTTTTCTGCTATTTTGTCCCATGTGAATTCTTTCAGCACTCTTCGTCTGCCGTTTTTCCCCAGCCATTTTGTCTTTTCAGGATTTTCCAGGGCGCTAGTTATGCCCCAAGCGATGTCTGTTGGATTGCGGGGGTTGACGTGGTAGCCGCACTGTTCATCACCGCATGGAATGACTATTTCCCGCATTCCGCTGATGCCTGCTGCTCCGACGACGGTTGGGCGTTCCATGCTCATGGCTTCAAGGACAACTATCCCGAATGGTTCATAGAGGCTGGGGAACACTGCGACGTCACATGCGGCGTAATGGAGGATGCGCTCTTCTTCTGGAATGAATTCAAAACGGAATTTTACGGAATCCTCAAGTTTCATGGTTCTAACCAGATTGGTTAGGTAGTCTTGCAGGTCGCCTAATCCTACTATGACAAGTTTTGCGTTTGGTTTTTTCTGCAGAACATGAGGCATAGCCATTATAAGCCTGTCAACTCCTTTAACACCCACAAGTCTTCCAATGAAAAGAATCATCAGGTCCTCGTTTTTGATGCCGTAAGATTCTCTGAGTTTTTTTGTATCCTCAGCGTTTATTGTTTCTGGATTGTATTTTTGCTCATCTACGCCGTTGTAGCATACTTCGATTTTATCTTTGGGAAAACCTAGTTTTGTGAGTTCATCTTTCATAGCGTATGAAACTGTTACGATTAGATCTGCCGAGATTGCGCCGCGGAGTTCAATGTTGCTCACTACTTCTGAGCCGTTTCCAAGAGTTCTTCCCTTTTCTGTGGAGTGAACATGAAAAGCGAAGGGTAGTCCAAGCTCTTTTTTGATTGTTATTCCAGCGATGGCTGAAAGCCAGTCATGCGCGACTATGATGTCATATTTGAAGTTTTCTTTTCTTATGAGTTCATTGATGAGTTTTGATGCACTTAGGTAGTTATAGACGAGAATTTTGGCGAACAAATTGATGCCGCGACCCCATTTCTTGATGTCTTCTGCGATCACATCTGGAAGTGAATCGGAAATGTCAATGTGTAATGGCCTATGGATTTCTATGCCGCGCCAAATTTCTCGTGTCGGAAGACTGCGAGCATCATCATTCATTGTAAAGACGGTGACATCATGGTCCATTAAAACGAATTTTCGTGTGATTTCAGCTACGTAAGTTCCTAAGCCACCTACAATTTTTGGTGGATATTCATATACCTGCACAGCTATTTTCATGTGAATTTCCCTGTCCATGTTGTTTAGGCTCTGTTATTAACGTATGGTGTCACTATTTACGTTTTCGGAAGAGAGCGGTGACGTTTTGGAACTGAAAAAACAATGAGTGAAAAACAGACCCGGGCTCTTTTTGCGTTTTCAAGAAAATGTTCAGATGTGATGTTTTCGTGCAGGTTACCCTTAAGCTTTTAACGTCGAATCCTTTGTTAATACGTGGGATCTTCCTGAAGAATAGAAAATCTGAAAAGTGAATTGTACATATAATAGTAGTGGGATGTAGTTGAAATGAGACTGTCACCTGTTAAGAGACTGGTTCTTGAAACTATGTGGGTGCTTGATAAGCCTGCTAAGGCTGTTGAGATAGCTGAAGAGGTAGGGTTAGGTTTTCCTTCTGTTATGATGCATATAATAGGGCTTGGCAAAATGGAGTATGTGAAGACTCCTGAGAAAGGGCAGTATGTCATAACGGAAAACGGAAAAAAAGCGCTTGGTTTCCCTGAAATTGATGGAGAAAAAGCTCAACAAATCTTGGAATACCTACCTGTGGAAAAAGCATTTCATTTTTACGCTGACGTCGGAAAACCCTTAAATGTTTTTGCAGCAAACCTCCAGGATTTCTGCGACAAAATCTTGAAAGTTGACATAAGCTCCATAGAATTTCACACATGTCACGGAGATTTCCAAGCATGGTTTGCAGCACTGGGCGACATGGAACTGTCGAGAAAGATCTTGCTAATTCAAGAGAGGAAAGCGTCTGGAGAGGAATTACGGAAGAAACTTTATGATACAGCAAAAGATCGATGTGAAGAACTGTCGAAAATAAGGCATGCAGCTGTACTCAAGTGATCAAATACAGGTTTAGAATGGTTTAAAGCGTTCCTTGAGTCTTTCCAGAATCTTTGGCAGAGTTGTGTATTCCATCTCTTCAATGCCTAAACGCGCAGGTTCAAATTCACCCATACGCCTAAGTAAAGAAGCATATTCCATAGTTTCACGTCTAGCCATATCAAAAGCTGGATCAGCGAACAAATCAGCCACCATAGGTTTTCCACTATCATCGCATGCAATGTTGCCGTTTGAAACTTGAAAGCTTAATGCAACAATCCTTGGAGGACCATCAAAAACAGTGCATTTCGCGTCTTTCACACTGACAGGCATTAATGGACCCCAATGGCTTCCACGCATCCACCCTGCAACCAGATAACTGTGCATGAAGGGAACAAGAATCTCACCTAAAGCTGGTAGCCCATGCTGCGCACGCACAATAAGTACAGGATCATCTTTTCCAACGTATTTGCCAGCAATTCTTGAAAGTTTGGTTACACTGCCAACAGCACATATCAAGTCGTCTCTAGCCCTCCAAACACGCGAAACCATATATCGTCCCACAGTTCCAATGAGCCCAACTAGCTCATACACTTCTTCAGGACATTTCAGAACAACAGCCTTGTTTCCTACAGTATCCAGCACCTCAAATTTGAAGCCGCCACCCATCTCCGGGTCGATTACTAATCCAGCAGTATTCATCGGATCAGCAAATATGCGAAACAGTGGGAGATTGAAAGCTCCAG
>DAOVQA010000009.1:0-14591 GCA_030628925.1 Candidatus Bathyarchaeota archaeon
GAAGTTTCTCACTAGTCCTTGGGGGTCCAGGGACAGCCACTGAGCACGACTTCTTAATGTCTCGGCAACCTCGTATGTGATTTCACCTGCGATGGGGGCAATATGAACGGTTTTGGCTTTCAGAGATTTCGGTAAATCGTCAACAGTGATTGGGGGAGCCTTGTTCTTTAATTTCAATTTTCTATGTGACAAATTATCAGTATATTTCAGTTCGCAACGTGTGGTTTGAGCTTTTTCAATCTTAACTACTCCAGACAAATTAACGCCTTCTTGCTGAAGCCACCATAAATAAGCACCTGGAAAATCACCTCCAACCTTGGAAACAACAGAAACAGTTGCACCCAAATGTCGGGCAGCCAGAGAAACGTAAGCCGCAGGGCCACCCATAACGATGAAGGGCGCTTTATTGTCTGGCAGAAAAATAGAGTCTATAGCGAAGTGCCCCACCGAAACGACGTCAAACACTTATGAATTTGGCCTCCTCCTAGAATACTATGTGAAACTGAACTTAAAACCAATGGAACATCACTTTCCGCTCAGGGTGTAGGTTGGTTTCCGTTATGTTTCTATTCCGTATTAAGGAATTATCTGATGCTTCTTTTTCGAGGCGATTAAAATGAATATCTTGTAACAGCTGCAAACTCCCAGTGTGCACGGCTATGATTGAAGTAAAAGAATTGCTTTTGCCAGATCCCCTTCGCATTCTTCCAGCGCTTTTCTGGCTTCTTCTAGGCTTTTACCAGTTTGGTCAGCTACAAGCCTTAAATCCTCTTCAGGTATGGTTAGTTTGCGTTCTGCTGCTTTCTCAGTGATCTTTCCGCCAGTTACTTGATAGATTTTCTGTCCTTGCATTTCCATTATTGCCACTTCAGGTTGTTGAATGGTTATTTCTTTGTTTCCTGTTTTGATGACTACTTGTTCAACATCTGGGATTGCTCCCATGCTTAATCCCATGCGTTGCATCATACGTTTTGCTTCTCTCGGATTTACGCGTCGTCTTCCCATAAAATCACCTTTTCACATAACAATTACTCAAATCTCATACTTAACTTTCTTCCACGCACCACGCCTAACCTTAACAGCGACGCCCCTAGTGAACGCTATCATTTCGTCACCAGACAAAACAGCACGTCCAACAGCTAACACTTCACCGGTTCCGTCGACAATGACAACCTCATCTTTTGGGCGAATATCACTATCAGCTTTTACAATATGCTTCGCGAAAACATCGCCGCCATCAGCAATAACTTCTGAAACATCATCCTTCACAGTAGCGATGCACTTTGCTAAACTTGCATTTTCAACAATTCTCTTTGCCCCTAGAATACTTAAAGAAAATAAACCATCTGTTGGACGAAGAGTTACCAGCCTTTTGCCACTCAAATAAACATAACGGATTCTGCCAGTTCTCTTAGAGAAAACTATCTCAACATTTTCTGGAAAAAATCTAGCGCCAACACCTTTTCCAAACTGGTAATCTGCAACGCTTCTAATTCGCCTAAGCACATCATCCAAATCTGCTGCACCACTCAACCATAACTTCGAGATTCGACAACTATAAAGACAACAACGTAATAAAAACAATTTAGGTGTAGCAAGTGCGATGCGAAGTCTGCGGACATAAAATATACAGCAAATCCTACAGAGTCACGATTGAAGGAGCGAAGCTGACAGTCTGCGGCAAATGTGCAAAGCATGGAAGAATCATTTGGGAAGAAAAAAAATCAAAACCTGTAACAGCGAGAACAAAGGCTCCACCTAGGCGATTACCATTTAATACTGAGAGAAAAAAGCAGCCGCAACCCGCTGTAGAGAGCTCACTAGAACTTACAGAAGATTTTGATGTGAAAATAAGACAGGCTAGGCGAAAACTGGGACTTTCGCATGAAGACCTAGGTAGAAAAATAAGGGAGAAAGTTTCAGTTCTTAAAAAAATTGAAATGAGAAAAATGATCCCGAACAACAAGCTTGCAACGAAACTGGAGCATATATTGAACATTAAGTTGCTTGTTCAGGTTTCAAAAGAAACTGTTGAAACAAAAATTCCTAAGGCTGCAACCCATGAACTAACATTAGGGGATCTAATTCAACTGAAAAAGGGAAAAGTGGAGGAGAAAACGCAACGAAAGCAATCATAATTCAACGGCGACAACCGTTCGAACCCTTAACCCTTGACGAGCTTAAGAACTTAGCGGAAAGTGCAGAATACACGATCGTAGGCAAGATAGTGCAGGTTAGAAAACCAGACCCCCGTTATCAAATAGGCAAGGGAAAAGTTGAAGAACTCGCTCGCCTGGTCAAAGAAAAGAAAGCCCAGAAAATAATCTTTGATAATCCTTTGAAACCCGTTCAAGCCTACAATCTGGCAAAAGCCACAGGCGTCGAAGCCATCGATCGTTTTCAACTGATCCTGGAGATTTTCGCGAGAAGAGCCACAACAGCAGAGGCGAAACTGCAAATTAAATTGGCAAGACTGAGATACGAGTTAACCCGTGCAAAGGAAAAGGTGAAACTGGCAAGAAAGGAAGAACAACCTGGATTCATGGGTCTCGGGACATATGAAGTGGATATTTACTATAACACTGTGAAGAGACAAATACAATCTATGCGTAGAAAACTACGAAAAATTCGTAGAAAAAGGCTTCTACACCGTAAAAGAAGAATAGAACTGGGGTTCCAGTTGATTTCTTTAGCGGGATATACAAACGCTGGAAAAAGCTCACTCTTTAATGCACTAGCAGAAGAGGAAGCCCAAGTGGATGACACATTATTCACAACACTATCAACAACAACAAGGCTTGTGGAATTTTCAAGCAAAGAGTTCTTGCTGACAGACACTGTTGGCTTTATAGATCGTCTTCCCTTAACATTAATAGCGGCATTCCATTCAACCCTTGAGGAAACAATCTATTCAGATTTGATACTTTTAGTAGTGGATATAAGCGAGCCTGCGAGCCTTGTTGAGAAGAAGCTTTCAACTTGTCTAGAAACAATAAGTCAAATAGGAGCATCTGGCGTTCCAACCATAATGGTGCTAAACAAGATTGATTTACTATCAGAAACGGAATTGCAACAGAGACTTGAAAACCTGAAGGAAAGAGTGCCATATCCCGTGGCCATATCAGCATTAGACAAGACTAATCTTGAACTGTTGAAACAGGAAATACTGAAAATTCTTAGAAACTATGTTCAAGCCTCTCTCACCATTCCATTAACAAGCGAGTCAATGTCTTTTATTTCATGGCTATTCAACCGCACAGACGTACAGGAACTAAAGTATACAGCTGGTTCTGCCCACATAGTTTTCCAAGCAATTCCATGGTTTGTAGAAAAAGTGAGAAAACGCGTTGAGAAAGAATTTAACGGGACCCTCGAAGAAATACACACAATAAGAGCCTAGAGAAGAAACAAAAATGCCTAGAATAGTGGTGTTAAGGTGGGGCCACAGACTGCAAAGGGATGCTAGGCTTACAACGCATGTTGCGCTGGCGGCTCGGGCGTTAGGAGCCTCTGGTCTCATACTATCTGACATAAAGGACGAAAAAATCAGAGAAAACGTTGAAAAGGTTACGGAAAATTGGGGAGGCTCATTCTTTTTTGTTTTAGGAGTGCCTTGGAAAAAAGCTGTCAGAGAATGGAAGGAAAAAGGTGGAATAGTTGTCCATCTCACAGCTTATGGAGAAAACATCCAAAAAAGCGATGTTCTACAACGGGTTAAAGCTTCAGAAAAAGACGTTCTAGTTCTTATTGGAAGTCAGAAAGTCCCAAAAGAATTCTTCTCAGAATCTGTGTCAGATTTTAACGTAGCAATTGGAAATCAACCCCACTCTGAATGTGCAAGCTTAGCTGTATTCCTAGACCGTTTTTTTGAAGGAAAAGAACTGACCAAAAATTTTGAAAACGCAAAAATAAGGATAATACCTCAGAAGAGAGACAAGAGGCTAACCAGAGAATAGCTTTTTTGTTCAGGAATCATATCGCACTTCGAAACCTTTAAACCTGCCAGTGTAGTTTCCCCACGTTACATCTACATGCTTAATCCTTGCTCCAGACGGTCCCCGCTTGCAGAACTCTACAATTTCCTTCACAGCCTCTTCCTCTCCTTCCAAAACGGCTTCAACTCTACAATCTCGCAAGTTACGAATCCACCCTTTAACGCCACGTTTCTCAGCTTCATATTTTGCTTCTGATCTGAAGAAAACTCCTTGAACTCTGCCACTTACGAAGATGTGGGCTCTGACCTTCATTGGCTTAACCTTACACGCAGTCCTTGACAATTTATGCTTTTGATTGTTCATTTTAACTTATCTCTCCCCACTGTGTAAAAGGGTCGTTTCATCGCTTGTCTTAAAACTGCTTAGGCATTGTCGTGTTCTTAAGGCGAATATGTTGGAGAATTACAATAGAAAGTTGTTGGTTTATGCTTCAATTGTTTCACGAAGTGAAGGTCGATTGCAGTCTGTGAGTGTTGCAGCTGGGAAGATAGCTAAATTGTTGAAGTTGCCCATGGAAATTGTTACTTTTAAAGAGGAGTTTGATCCTATATACGTGTATTACAAGAATGGCAGTGATGAACCTATCCCGATTTATTGTGACAAAGGCGGAGAATTTGAAATGCGGGATGTTTACAAGTCTTTAAGAAACATTATGTTTGTGCTTTCCTTCCATCCGAAGCATTCAGCATTAAAGCAGATAAGAAAGGATGTTATGGTGTTTTCGTGAAGTTTATTGTCCGGTTCTCAAGTGTTATTTCGTAAATTTGGTTTACATCAAAGTTTATGCCCATGCTTTCATATTCCTGCTCTGTCAAAAACAAGATTATCTTTGGAGTTGCAAACTGCTTTCTCGCCAGAGGAATTGGCATCTGCTGTTGCAGCGTTTGGAGAACATCCTGCACAACCTTTGCCTCTTCGGTTCTGGGTCTGACAACAAAACGTGGAATCTGGCGTTCCTCAATTAGTTCTATGCGTTTTCCAAGGTTTCCATCCAAGTCTCGAATAGATTCGATCTTGTGCACTCTAACTTGAAACATAACTATTCACGGCGTATAGCGTTTTGAAGCACTTATACGTTTTCCCAGTAAGATGTTACTCCATCTCAATTGTTGCAGGCGGCTTTGGAGTAACATCATAGTAAACTGTTGATACATTTGGGCATTCCTCAATTACTTTTTCCGCGATTCTGTCCAATGCGGTCCACGGCGTTTTTGAAACTTGTGCCGTCAAGAAATTCCTTGTCTGAACTGATCGTATACCAATGACGTAGGGTTTTTTCTCAGCCACATCTTTGACTGCGTAAAAAACCCTTGCAATTGCTGGATTCTCGGTGATGATTCTTGCTTGAAGGGAAATGAGATTCTGGACGGGGATGTGATGGATTTTCTTATTTATAGTCTGGATTTTTATTCCTACTATTTCACCATAACGCCTTTTTCCTCCTTTCACTCCAGTTGCCTTATCCCTAAACATTCTCACATGGACATTCCTTGAAGGAACATTAAAAACTCGAGCTGCATAATCGTGGATATGAGTAATTTTAGACTGCTGCAATGATTCTTCGTTATCAATGATCACGGCGAAGTATTGACTAGGTTTATATCGTGTAAGTTCACGTTCAACAATGTCTGTAGCTTTTTTCAAGGTCTCCAACTTATCGGGGCGGATTTCTCCAACCACACGAACTGATAGCCCTGGTCCGGGAAATGGTTGCCTTTCAGAAAACTCAGTTGGCACTCCTAAGTATCTTGCAACCATCCTCACTTGTTCCTTATATAAGGTTACTAGGGGTTCAACTATCTTAAAGCCGAAGCGTTCCATAGGGTTTATGCCCATCGGCTCCAAAACATTGTGCTGTGTTTTTACACCGCCAACTGTTTCCTCAATGTCAGCACGTATTGTACCTTGCACTAGTATCTTGCAATTTTCTTCTTTGGCTGTTTCGCTCAGCACCTGATAGAAGGTTTCACGGAACCTTTTCCGTTTTTCTTCAGCGTCACTCAAACCTTTCATATCCTTGAGGAAACGTTCGCGAACTTCAACTATTTTCAGCGAAACATTCAGAGGTGGCTTCGCCAAAATTTCTGCTACGTACTCAGATTCGCCAACTCGCATGAAAGCGTCATCCAAAATCACACATACAAGGTTTTCACCTATGGCTCTATGCATAAGTACAGCGCATGTTGTACTGTCAACACCGCCAGAAACAGCCACCAAAGCCCGCTCATTGCCAATGGTTTTCCTCAACTCTTCAAGTTGGGCTTCAACAAAGGTTTTTGGGTCAAATTTATCCAATTTGGCTTTTCACCTTCGAATTATTAACTCGTTTGCGGTTTTATAGCTTAAGTATTTACCGCCTCGCGGTATTCTTGCAACGCCTACAGCCGTGCGTATAACATTCAGGGATATGGGATTTTCGAGTTCACGAAAATTCTTGAATCTGATAAAAGTCACTGTTTGTCTGCCTTTGAGAAAACTAACGTATTCCGCGAATTTTCCAAAGCAGGTTTCAGCTCCAAATGTGTTCCAGAGTTCTTTGTAGTCTCCAGCCAAACGTTCAGTGAAGTCTGCAACGCCTCGAATCTGCATTATTGGTTTTTTGATGTAGAAAAAGAGTTTTTGGGTTTCAACAGGCCCAACACGGTTTTTCCGAACAAAAACACGCGTTCCATCGCCGTTTCGGTTTCGTTTACACAGCCTGTTCCACCCTTTCTTATCAGATATTAGGATGTAGGCGTAACAGTCATTTAGCAAGGGTAACAAATCTCCAGAGACTAGCTGCAAGTTTGTTATCGAAAGTATGTAATAATTTTTTGCATCTGCTTACCGGATTGATGATTACAGCATTTCACTATCAAAGACAAAAACCTTTAGAGCAGAGTTGATAATTTTCAAGTAATTTTTCAAAAGCTGAAGTATTCTCCAGATAAGAACCCCGAAAAGCAGCATTCTGGCGGGTTTAAAGTTTTTCTGTTCTAATTTTTTATTATAGAGAAGTTGAGTAGGTTTCAATGAAGACAGATGAAGTGAGGACTATGGCTAATGCTTTGAAGGAAATGAATGAGAACTATGTAGATCTGATGCAGTCTGTGAAGGAAACAATCAAAGAGGTCAAGACGACGAGGAAACTGTGGCGTGATGAAAATCAGTTAAGCCTAATAAAACTAGGTGTAAAATGTATAGTGTTTCCTGAACCCACTCCAATAAGCGAAACGATAGGCACATGTTTAGTTGCGGCTGGAGTAGTCCAAAAGGGAATACGAAGTCGTAGCACCTACATAGAAGATGTTTACAAAACCTTCCAAGACGCATTCAAAGATGTGTTTGAGACAAAACATAACCTTCGAATCTGAAGGCTTCACCAAATTTTATATTTAGCACATGTTATTTACATAACATATTCGGTGAAAAACGCATGAAACTTGTAACGGTGTTATTACCGGAAGCTTATCTTGAAGGTTTGGATGAACTTGTAAGGGCGAATATGTATCCGAGTAGAAGCGCAGTCATCAGGTCTGCAGTCAGGGATTTACTGAAAAAAGAACTCTGGGAAAGAAGAGGAAGATAACCCCTCTCATTTTTATTTGTGATTGGCTTCATTTACATTGATTTGCTTGATCTCTGATTTTCTTCGCGGTTTCACCCGGATCTTCTGAGAGGGTTACTGTTCGTCCCACGATCAAGTAGTGTGCTCCTGCTTTCAAAGTTGATTGGATTTTTCCGCCTTGAGCACCTATTCCTGGCGAAAAGATTGGGATTCTTTCACCGAGTATTTCGTGCACTTCTTTTATTTTTTCTGGGTATGTTGCACCGACAACAGCGCCCTCAGCATTCCATTCCAAGGCTTTTTTTGCAAAGGAAATATATTGAAGAAGTTTTTCGCTGGTTTTAACATTACAAACTAGCTGTCCATACCCTTCCCATGCTCCTTTATGACTCATGTAAACGAGGAGAATTACGCCACGGCGGAGTTTACGTGCAACTTCAAACACGGGTTTTAAACCTTCTTCCCACCCGACAAAGGGATTGGCTGTCAAAGCGTCGAAGCCAGCGGCGTAATAGTATTCCGCAATCGCTTGGTTTGTTGCTCCTATGTCGTTTATTTTGCAATCCATTATCGCCATTAAACCCAAGTTATGAACTTTTTCAACTAGTTCTTGAACGCCGTTAAATGTGCCGAGAGGAAGAATTAGGTGGCGGTTAAATTTTACGGCGCAGATATAGGGGTGCACTGCTTCTAAAGTGTTCTTTGCTTTGGACAAGAGGTTTTGGCGGTTTTCTGATTTAAAGGGAAAGTCTAGGGCTAAAACGATACGTGATTTTTTGTGTCTTGCGGATTGCTCTATCTTAAGGCGGAAAGACATGCTTCAACACCACTACTATTTAGGGGTTCGGCTAAAAACTTTTATTATTCCAGTTTCTCCATCTGAAACCACACTAACGTATGATGTAGCTGTTTCTGCAGCCTTTTTCAACTGCTTTTCTGTTATTCCCGGACCCCCATACCCGACTATTATTACGTTTCTTGTTTGTTCAGTGATTTTTGTGTTGCCTGAGTCTCTGTATGGATAAATGCACAGGATCTGTTTTTCATCAGCCAAAACAAGCATTTTATCTGTCAGGTTCTTGGGTTTGTTCATGCCAATTCCTGTGAAGGTTTCACCATTTGTTGCGAAGCGTACGTGGAAAGGCGGGTTCAAACGGTTTTTGTCGAATGCGCTTATTGGAATTATAGTCCGCGCGCGCAGCTAAGAATGTTGCAGGGTCAATATTGGTTGTTGTTGGAGTTTTTCTAATTTTCATAGTTTGAAAGCTTCGTGCTTAATTCTTGGGTCGGATATATCGTTTCAGAAGTTGAAAATCCTGCTGCAACAGTTCTTTGTATCTTCCGCTGTAGAGTGCTGCGGCTGGATGGAATGTTGGGAAAATTGTTGTTTGCATGCCTAAAATAGTTGTTTCATAGGTTTTTCCGTGAGTTCGTGTTATTCCGTTGAATGGCAGCATGACTTTAGAGAAAATATAGGCTGTTGAGTAGTTTCCAAGGGTAACGATGAACCTTGGCTGAATGATTCGGATTTGGCTGTCTAGGTACGGCGTGCATTTTTGGATTTCATCTGGTAAGGGTTCACGGTTTTTTGGAGGTCTACATTTTAGGATGTTGGCGATGAAAACTGTTTGTCTTGAAAGACCTGCTTCAGCTAGTAGTGTGTCAAGGAGTTTTCCAGCTGCTCCTACGAATGGTTTTCCTTTAGTGTCTTCCCAGTAGCCTGGTGCCTCACCTATAAACATGATTTGGCTGTTTGGGCTGCCTTCGCCTGGGACAGGGTATTTTCGGGTTCTGTAAAGTTCACATTTGCAGCAAGCTATGATTTCAGTAGAAATGGAATCCAAAAGTTTTCCCTTAGACAAGACAACAACCACTCCTATGAGTTTCTTTTAATTTTTGTACTTATAAACATCGATTATGGACATGAGAGAGATGAGGCACACGCTAATGGTTACACAGATAGCTGATTTGTCCAGCCTGAAAAAACCGGGGGGAGGGGGGTATTAGAAGTGATAGGAGGATGTGTGGGAGTTAATAGTTGCGTGTTGCGAATAGGTGAGGAAACTGGTTGCAGTTAGTTGTTTTAGAATAGGCAGCTTAGGGCGTCAGAGCCCTTCATTCCGACATTTACGCCTAAGTTTTTCGCTTTTGAAGTGGCAGCTTTTACTTCTGCATTAAGTACGTCTTCAAAACTTTTCACTCCGCTAACCACAGCAGCAGCAACGTCGAGGCTTTCAGCAACATCAACATTCAAGAAGCCGCACATGACAAACCCTTTCTTAGCAGAGACTAGAATCAAAGGTGGGGAGTCAGGCAACTCAACTTTCACACCCAAACCAACCTTATCATAAACCTTCACAGACATAACGCTAATCACACGAACACCTCTCGATAACAAAGTTATTCTTGTACATCCAACTTAAATAACAATCGCACAGAACACAAGGACCTACTGACTAGCAAAACGTCATTTTTGAAGTAGAAAAAGGAGGAGGGTAACCAAGATAGCTTAGGGTTTTCACCATTCTTCTTCGTCTTCCTCTTCTTCTTCCTCTTCCCATTCTTCCTCTTCTTCTAAGTGCACAGTGTCAACCTCCAGCATGAAAAAACAATAGCATACCGTCCGAAAATAAGTTTTACTATCATCCCATCACAGAAGAGTTAAAAGAATATTTAGCCGACCCTTCACGTAAAGAACAGTAACCATAAAAACGCGGGTATATGAATGGAGAAGCTTACGTTATGCTGACGAAACTGAAGAAAAAAGTTCAGGTAAGGCTTGAAGCTGAAGCAAGAGCAATCCATAGAATAGGGTTATCACCGAACAAAGTGAGTGCCATAGGCATAACCTTAGCTTTTTTTTCAGCCCTAGTATACACGATGTGGCACATCAACATGCTTTATCTGCTGCTTGCAGCTGCGTTGCTCTTGGTGTCAGGATTCTGCGACGCTCTAGACGGAATACTGGCTAGGCTCTATGATGAAACAACAGGTTTCGGCGGATTTCTGGACTCTCTCTTGGATAGGTACGCAGACGCAGTGGTATATGGAGGCATAATAGTAAGCGGATTATGCGACGTCCTGTGGGGTTTAGCAGCCATAACAGGCTCTTTACTTGTAAGCTACAGTCGTGCAAGAGCAGAAGCAGCGGGGATAGAAATGGAATCAATAGGATTGGCTGAAAGGGCTGAACGCATGATTGTGCTAGTCGCAGCAAGCGTAACAGCGGCTTTCTGGCAGCCAAGAACAGCGATGAATGCTGGCATAATCTTGCTTGCAATATTAACAAACCTAACAGTTCTACAAAGAAGCTTACACGTTTACAAGAAAATAGAGAAAAACGTTTAGCTATAAGGTTTGAATCTATCTTCTTCGCTTTCTCGGACGCGTATGCCGCTCGCTCTTAGCTCTAACTTTTACAACGCCTCTGTGCACTGCACAGGATACACAATAATACCTAGATGCTGTTGCAGAAGCAATGTAGGTACCTTTCTGGCGAAGCTCCTTAGCCAAAGCATAATCCACCATAGAAACCCGTTTAGTAACTTTCTTAGCTTTATCTCTAGGCACCATTGCGCCACAGCCAGTACACTGAACTAAACCTCCACTTCCCTTTCCACCTTTGGATCTCCCGTGGCTTTTCCTTTTATAAGGCATACATATTCACTTGTGTTTAGTCTACTCCTTGTAAAAATGTTTGGCTGTCTTATATATCTGTCCATACGTTAACCAATGGAGATGCCTCCCGCAAAACCCCGTTTCAGAAAACTCAGATGTGGTGTGCGCCAGAGATTTCCGACAAAAGTTAAATGGACAACAATATAAAGGAACTGTGAATAGAACATGTTCTTTGAGGGAACTATATGCATGTAGAAAAGGAAATTATGTCATATTTACATAAGTATGGAAACACAAAAGAAAGCGACATAATAAGTTATGGTGCAAAGAAATTCAACTATTCTTCGGAAGAGATGAAGAAAGTTTTAAAGCGAATGGTGATAAAGGATATAATCCACTATGTTGTCCATAGCAAACTTGAGCCCCCTGAAGTTTATATTAGCTTGAAAGAGCCTTTGCCTCCTGACATTGCAAAGGTCCTTCTTGATGCTTTCATCCAAATGAAAACAGTGGAAGAAGATGCACAGAATATTCTTGAAAAAGCTGCTTCAATTGCAGATCAGAAGACCAAAGAAGGAAATTCAGGAATACTGTAGTGCACGTTGAAAACTCCTAGCTTGAGTGTTGAGGATTCCATCCACAATGGGTTCAGATGCAGCCATTAGTGGCTTTGTTCAGGGTTTGATTAGCCAGTGAATCCACTTCTTCAATGTGCCTTTCTGTTCTGGGAACGTGTATGAAAGATGTTTTATGGAACTTTTGCTTTAGCTCTTCCACTTTCAACCATAATTCTTTCAGGTTATGATTTCTAACTCGGTATTCTCCGTTAAGATGTTTCACAACAAGCTCACTGTCCAAATAACACACTACTTCTTGGTTGGTTAGTTTAGAAGCGAACTTGAGAGCGTATATCAAAGCTTCATATTCAGCTTGATTGTTAGTTCTTATTCCAACATATTCGGAGTATCTCTTCAGAATTTCGCCAGTCTCAGCTAGAATCATAAAAGCTATTGCAGAAGGTCCGGGATTACTTCTGGAAGCACCATCAGAGTATATTTTTAACCTTAACTCCATTTTTCGTTCATCTGTCTTAACATTTTATTTCTGCTTTATGTAAGCTTGCAGATACCTCGCGGCTTAATACATATATTAGCTTTGAATGGAACAGAATAGATAGAGGGTAGATACGTGTTTTATTCGTCGGAAACTTTGGAAAAACCGTCATGCAGTAGCTGCCGTAAATTATATTGAGTAAGGGATAAGTGTATTATTAAATAAGTCGTTTTTAGTTGCTGTAGAAGCGATTATATGATCTGTCTACATGTAGGTAGAGTGGAATGATCCTTCTGAAATATGACGGGGGAAGCCTCCTTATTTATGGAGAGGTTGGAACCCCTTACGGTCAGTGGGACCCAAGAGTGGATGCTTTTAGGGCTATGGCTATTTACTACCGTGAGGTTTTGGCTTATCTAGACAGGAACCACATGATCTACCGAGATGAAGTTGCTAACCCGCCTCCTATCCCTACTCTCTCAGGTCATGTGGATCTGCGTCCTTATCAGAAGGATGCTCTTGATGCTTGGTTTGATGCGGGTAAGAGGGGGGTGATTGTTTTGCCGACTGCTGCTGGGAAAACATTCATTGCCTTGAAAGCTATTGAGAGGCTTAATGTTTCCACGTTAGTGTTGGTTCCTACCTTGGACTTGCTGGATCAGTGGCGGCAGCACCTTACCAATCAGTTCGCGATGGAGGTGGGAGTTTATGGTGGAGGAGAACGGTTGCTAAGGCCTTTGACTGTTTCAACTTATGATTCGGCTTACATTCAAGCTGAGCATCTTGGAAACAAGTTTTTGCTCCTAGTCTTTGATGAGGTGCATCATCTCCCAGCTTCAAGCTATAGCCAGATAGCGGAGATGTACATTGCCCCGTATAGAATGGGTTTAACGGCTACGTACGAAAGGGATGATGGTCTTCACTTGAACCTGCCGCGGTTAGTAGGCGGCCGTGTCTACGAGCTTGGGGTGGACGCTTTAGTGGGGAAGCATTTGTCTCCTTACAGTCACGAAAAATTTTTTGTAAACCTCACGTTGGAGGAGCAGAAGCGTTACCGTAAAGATTATGATGTTTTCACTGGGTATTTGAAGAAGAAGAGAATTGTGTTAAGGAGCCTGGAAGATTTCCGCAGGTTCATCATGAGGACGGGACGTGACTCAGAAGCAAGAGAGGCTTTGCTGGCTAGAAACAGAGCGTTGAAGACAGCCCTCAATTCCGAGGCTAAAATCAAAGCTCTAGCCGAATTCTTAAATGTCTATGATAAAGAGAAAGTGTTGGTTTTCACTAGGTACAACCAGCTTGTTTATCGTATAAGCCGTCGTTTTCTTATACCAGCTGTAACCCATCAGACTTCTAAGGAGGAGAGAAGACAGGTTCTGTCAAAGTTCAAGGCTGGAGAATACAGAGCCATCGTAACTTCTCAGGTTTTGGATGAAGGTATTGACGTTCCAGACGCTTCTATAGGCTTTATTCTAAGCGGGACTGGAAGCAGCAGAGAGTACATTCAACGGTTGGGACGAATACTTAGGAAGAGGCAGGGAAAACAGGCTAAGCTTATTGAGATAGTAGCCCGAGAAACTGTGGAGATCAGGATAAGCGAGAGGAGACATCGATAGGAGGAAGAAGCTTTGTTGCCAAGTAGCCTGTTGATCACCAAGAGATGGCGGGACACCATAAAACCTGTCTATGCTCAGCTAGACCGGAAAAATCTTGAGGTTGCAAAGCTGCTTATCCAAACCTACAATGATCACGTGGGAAGAAGGAAGGGTGAATTAAACGAAGCCATTAACACGATGGAAGAAATGGGGTACGACTACCGGTACGTGAGAGGCCTTTCAGCCCTCCTAGATAGAAGATGCCAACTTGAAACGCGGACAGGCGTGGATCCTGTTAAGGCAAGACGAGAGCTTTTCAAGATAGCTCACAGGGCGGGTTTGCCAATCACTGTTCACGATAGAAAAGTCATCATCCATCAAGCAGCTTCGCAGTTGCAGGTTACAGCGGAAGAGCTGGAGGAATCTATCTATGGAGATTTGGAAGACGAGCTTGTCCTAGAAGAATTCAGGCCTGTTGAACCTGAACCCTTGGTGAAACAGTATAATCTAAGCCTAACTCAAACGTTGCTGTTCTGCTGCACAGAGCTTACGTTTACGACCTTTGGCAATTGGCAGCGTATCTTCAGGCAGATTAAGTGGTTGGGCCTCATCTACACCGTGTGGAAAAAAGATGGTGGGTATCAAGTGAAGGTTGACGGGCCAGCGTCGCTGTTCAAGTTAAACCGTAGGTATGGGACAAGCTTGGCGAAGCTTCTGCCGCTCATTATACAAAGCTGGGAATGGAGTGTGAAAGCCAAGATTTTGCCGCGCAAAGATGATAGA